>CAYOVG010000266.1:0-10279 GCA_964407285.1 uncultured Syntrophobacteraceae bacterium | reverse complement strand
CCCTCGATGTACCCGGCCTTGAGCCGAAGGTCTGCGGAATTTATGTAACTCCATGCAACCATCTGAACAAAAGAGTGTTTGCCATTCTCCCTTTTCAACAAGTCTTCGTAAATCCTATCTTCATTCCGGTAGGCGATCGATGCATTTGCACGATCTCCATACGTCAGCAGTTTGTTCCCGAGCCCGCCAAAATCTCGCGCCAACCGGCTTTGCGCAGACGTGTCTTTCAGATCTTGTTTCATCAATTCATTTAGAGTGCTCAACTGTTGCAGGTAAGCTTTAGATGCCCCAATCTTATCGCCATCGGCTCTTAGCTTGTCTCCCTCAACCATGCAAGATTCAGCCTTACCTTGTAGTTTCTCTATTTCCTTCCGAATTCCGTACTGATAGAGTAGATACCCTCCTAATATGAGATTCAATATGAAAAATACTAGTGCGAACGGTATTGCTCGTCGCAACCTACCCTCTCTCGTCTTTCTCCTGCTCTCCAGTATCGGCTTTATCAGGCTGTCATGGCTCAATTCGTAGTAGAAGAGTCTTGAACGTTCTTCCTTGCGCAATAGTCGATTCTCTACGAGTATTTGAAGGTCGGTGGCCGCGATTTCATAATCATCGACAATGTGGTTCTCTTCAAGAATGCGGCGATGCCCCGATTCAAGTAATCCATTTTCGCACAGCTTTCGGACTCTGTTTTGCATCCGTCGCGACGAAATCTGTCGGACGGCATCCTCATAGAAATCCTGAAGAACCATTTCCATCCGCGCCCGCCCACCCAGAAACTGATCGTCAACGAGGACATCCATCTCGCCTCTTGCCTGAGTATCCGCCACTCGTTGTTCTATCTGCCGACACAATATCTGCAACTGAAATGGCTCGATTTCACCGGTCCGACCACCGAGAAACCCGACTAACTCTTCGATAGCGGCAGATTCATAACGAAATGGTCGTGTGAAAAACAGTTCCCCTTGCGGTAATCCAGCAGGTTCTACTATCGCATCTCTTGCCTGCTCCCTGTCCATGGCGATCAGACGGAATCTATTTTCCAAAAGCCCTGGAATTAAACCGGAAATTTCCTCCAAGGCTCCAAGATGATCCTCCCTCAAGCTGAAGATAATTTTCACTATGGGCGGCTTTTCACTATAGGGAAGGCTGTCGCCTGTCCGGAGCCTCGACCGTAGCCCTTGAGGCAATCCGCCGTCAACCAGTTCCCCCAGTTGCCGTGCAATCGTGAGTCTGTTTTGTTCCGATTGGAGTGTGAAAATTTCCTCAAATTGATCCAGGACCAGCACCGGAGTGAGCAGCATTCCCTCATACCAGAACACCGCCGTCTTGAAAAACTCCCATAGACTGCCCTTTTCTCCCGGCGAATAATCGACCCCGACGCGTGAGCAGACTTCCTCTATCGCCGTCGTGAACAAAGCGACAGGTTCCATGTCCGTGCGATTCAAACGCACAGGCAACGGCAGCAACTGCTGTTCTCTTAATCGCGGAAAGACCCCAGCCTGTAAAAGGGACGTCTTCCCAAGTCCCGACTTACCGAACAAAAGCAGAATTCGATTGCCCATGACTCTATACAGAAGTTCATTCGCCTCGCCACCACGGCCGAAAAAGAGCATTCGATCAATATCCGTATCCGCATAGGAGCGAGTACCCGGATAACGATCATGACGCTGAGAACTGCTCATGCATTTCTCCTCTTTCTTCCATGCCGGTTCCAATCTTCCAGAATAGTCTGAGCGAGCCGACAAGAGCCGTCGGGCATCGTCAAATCCACACATTCAAGGTGCTCCAGTCCACTCAAAAAGCATCCCGCCTGGACTTGAGCCGGGATCAGGAAGCGCGCCCCGACGGTGAACCTCCTTTGGCGATCAAGAGCAGCCTTGATTTCAATATGAAAATAGCTTTCCACTCGATTCACCATTGCTTCACTCTGCAATACCACAACATAATCAACCTGGCTTTTGATTACCGAGGGTATCAATTGCTCCCAATCGTCACCGCCCCTCAAATCCTGCTTATCAAGCCATACTGCAACACCCTGGGCCTGCAATTCTTTGCCAAGATCATCAACGAAAGATTTATCCGTACTACTGTGGCAGAGAAAAGCCTTGGGAGCATCTGACGGCAGAACCGGAGGCAACTCCGGCGAAAACTGTGGAAGTGAGGCCGCATAGCGTTTCTGTAATTCGACGGCAAAACTCTCCCAGCCCTCCCAGCGGAAATGGATGCGATGTTCATTTTGAAAAAAGACCACGATCTGTTCCTTCTCCGGATGGCTGAAGAAGCGGGTGTCTTCCACCGCCAGAGATGGATTTTGGTGACGATGGGCCTGGAGAATATGCAATAGAATCCGCATATACCAATGCCGGAACCCAAAACCCAAAAAGAGAAACGAGACACCTCGATTACTGAATCGGGCTTTGATAAAATCCGGCAGAGGAGGCTCGCCTCTCACGACGTTAACCAGAAATTCCAAAAGATCGTTCTCGCTCAGAACCAGCGAGGTTTCATCATCGCAACTGCCGTAAAGGTTGTAGATAACCGGATGGTCGGGTTTTTCAAGAAAAGAGGGTTCAATTTGAGATAATGGAGATCTACGATCAGATTTACGGAAGTGGTAATAGTGGCATACCGGTTGCTTTCCGATAGATCTAAAGGCATTGAAGAGAAATCTGTCGAAGGTTGTGGTGACGCAAAGAGTGAACGGAAGCTGAGCTAATGCAAGGTGCAGGGGAGTTGTTCTTTCATAATGGGGACGATAATAATCGCAAACCGTCATTTCCAGATCAAGCCTGGAGAACTGTGGATGCTGACAATAGAGTTGGGCGATATGGGTCAGTTTCTCAGCCTGACATACCCCCTCTTCTCCCATTTGGAGAGCGATAGATTCCACCAAACCGTCAGTGAGGCCGCTATCTCCCTTCAAAGGTGGACAATCCGGAGTAACGGCTACGCCGGGTCCGAGCACGAGAATACATGTATTTCTGCGGATAACCTGTATAAGTCTGTTCCATTCCTGTTCGCTTAATCTTTCCATACCTTCCTCGCGTTCCTCACTCACCCGGCTCTACGTTTGCCGTGAACGGACAGAATGTCGGCTTTTCTTGTAACGTTACTGACTCCGGCCGCGACATGTCGCGTCTCGACAGCATAGTCGCGGCCGGCCGCTCCAACAGAAAAACCCGGATTCCAACCGTTCACGGCACAACACTCTTTACTGCTCATCCGCCTTATGCGTCGGTGCTTTTGCTTCGTACCGTGCGACCGCTCCCTTGATACGGTCTGCGTACTTGTAGAGATCATTCAGCTCTTCAATCGGAATGCGTTCTTCTTTTTCAACGTCAAAAAAACCGACGTATTTTTGAGATGTGTTGAAATGCAGACGGCAAAGCGGTTTCCTATTGTTGTCGTCGAGCAAGATTCCACAGTAGCTCTGGACATCTCGTATCGCGACACGTTTGGAGCTGACGACCTGGCTGAGAATGGCTCTCACAATGTGATAACCTTCCCATTCCTCCTCTGTTGTTACGCCTGCGCCAGCGGCCGCATCTTCGGATGCTTTCATAACGGTCTGCCCCTGGGAGGGAGACGGTTCGTTGGTTTGCAGCGATTGACCATCCGATTCCGACGCCAAAGCTGTCTTCAGCCGCTCGTTTATCTGGTCGTTTACGAGTTGCTTGAAAGCCTGCTTTGTGAGCTGCGCGAATTGCTCCCGGACGGGTTGGGTCATTCTGCCGCCGTACACCTGCGAAGCAAAAAAGCGTACGAATTCATCTGAAGGCTCCTGCATCTGCTCGTAGAGCAGCCGACGAATTTCTCTCGTGTATTTTAGTTCCGCCGCCGTATTCAAAATATTGTCGAGATCGAACGAGGTTCTCGAAAACTTCTTAAGCTCCTCTACAGCCGACTCCTTAATATCGAGCATATTGAACTCGAAGAAAGGCTTTTCATCCATCTTATTGGGAGATTCGAGATCCGTGTAGAACCAGTAAAGGATGCCGTTTGTCAGAACACCGAAACGGGCATCCGTGACGCTGAAATAGCGATACAGTTGGGATGCATGGACCTTTCCCAAATCTGTGGAGTGGTGCTTGCACTCGAAGAGCATAATAGGCTGAGAGTCTTTCAGGATAGCATAGTCGACTTTTTCGCCCTTCTTGACTCCAACATCGGCGCACAGCTCCGGAGTCACTTCCGTTGGATCGAAGACATTGTATCCAAGGGCGCCGATGAAGGGCATTACCATGGCGTGCTTTGTAGCTTCTTCAGTGTGAATGCTGTCGAGTTGCTTCGGGATACGAGCCGATAATTCACGAATCTTGTCTATAAAGTCCATCCTCCACTCCCTGCTCGCAATAATGGTTCTTAACCATCAAGACAAACTACGGAAAAACCTCAGCCGCCATAAACGGGCGACGTTGATTGTGGCCCTCCAATTGCTTCGGGACTACGCCGAAACGTAAGAACCCAAACCTAAACGCAAAGCGCTCAAAGACCAGGCATGCCACAAATGAACGAGTACGTCGCATCCTTACGAGAAACGATCAATCATGGTAAGACGGCTACCGGTTATTTTACTGCCACAAAGATGGAGTTCAAGGATAGAGGAATCGAAGAGTTTATGCAATTCCATTTTCATATCAGATATTGCTATTTCACTCCGATGATCGGAAGAAATGTTGAAAAGTCAGGTTCTATTGAATTGATGTCCGCATGTGGCCCGGCATGTGATCTTCTACCCGGGAGAGCCAGGGAACTGGAAGGCAATAGCCCGTCATTTCATAAGAGAGGCAAACCTCTGGAACCTGCAATGGAAAGGGTTTACAGCTCTCTCCCGAAAAGCGCGGACATTGCGCCTCCAATCCCCAGGTACCCAGGATCGCAATCTCGAACCAAGACCAACAGGATCATGTAGTTACGGCCTTGCAACCGCAACCTGTCGCGTTTCGACAGATCGGCCGGTCGCGACTGAACGCCGTAACCGCGCAAAGCGATCTTTGAACAAGGTCGGGGCTCTCTTCATGCGCGCCCGCGTCCGAGGTTTCAAGGAATCGGTCCGCCATGAATTCATCTTTCGCAGTTGCTGCTCGGAACCCGTTTGAATTCACACACGGCATGGTGTAGATTTCTGTGTAAAGAAGGCGTCCAGTGGCGACAAATCCGGCTATTGAGGACACACTGATTGAAGAAGCGCTCATCATCGGCACACATGCGACCAAAGCGGGCGTGGTCACTGAAGCGCTCCATGAATGCATCCAGCGCCGAAAGCAGATCCGGATTCTCGATTTGTTCCATTCCATCGACCATGATCCCGATTGCATTTACAGGGAACAGCGCGGGAAACCATGAAGGTCCTCGTCGATACTCGTGTCTGGTCGATGGCGTTGCCGAGGCGCGATAGTCCGGGACCGGGAAGGTCTTTCCACTGCGGACAGTATGCAAAGGAGGGAGAACTCCTTGCAGCCGTCGACACATCCCAGTTCGAAAGCACCGCCCGAGTACCAGCGGGACACCCTCGATCTCCAACCGACCCTGGAGCGAGAGCAAACCGTCTTCTCAAGCGAGGGGACGAGGAAAACCTCGGGATGTCGCGGCTGGAAATCAAGAACGCACAGCCAACCTGGAGGAGCTGAGGCGAAATATCGAGAAAACGAAGGTCCACGCTCCTATTTCCGGAATCGTCATGCCCGCGTCAGGGATTTCGCCTGCTGCGTCGGCTTCCGCGTCGCCACGCGGCGGCCCGCTCATGATCGAAAAGGGGACCAACCTGCGACAGGCGGAAAGAAGACATGAGATCCCTCCGGCCGCAAAAAGGAGTCTATTGCATGATTGAACTCATCGACATAAGAAAGAGCTATGTCCTGGGACCGATCACCACGGAAATCCTCAAGGGGGTATCCCTTCGCATTGAACAGGGTGAGATCGTCTCCATCAGGGGGACATCCGGTTCGGGCAAGTCCACTCTCATGAACATCATGGGAATGTTGGACCGGGAGGCCGAAGGAACCTATCGCTTCGAGGGAATCAACGTCTTCGAAGTCCCCGATAACGAGCTTTCAACCATTAGAAACGGCAAACTGGGTTTCGTCTTCCAGGCCTACCACCTGCTGCCCCGCCTGAATGCCGTGCAAAACGTGGCGCTTCCCCTGGTCTATCGAAACGTCGGAGCCAGGGAGAGACATCGCAGGGCCATGGAATGCCTGGAGAAAGTGGGGCTCGGGGGATTCGAGCACCGCAAGCCTTCCGAGCTTTCCGGAGGACAGCAGCAGAGGGTGGCCATAGCGCGAGCCATCGTCGGCAAGCCCCTGGCGCTCTTTTGCGACGAACCCACCGGAGCGCTCGACACTCGAGTCGGGCAGGAGATCATGGACCTCTTCATCGGTCTCAATGGAGAAGATCGAATAACAGTGGTCATCATTACTCATGACCCCCACGTAGCAGCCCAGTGCGGACGGCAGGTGGTCATGAAGGACGGCCTCCTCGTCTCGTGGGGGTACTCGACAGATCCATGGCGGGCGGCGTGCGTCCCTGCAATGTGAATCAGGCGATCTTCATCCCCGTGAGTACCGCCGGGAAGATCGATCCCGGCAGCTCGACAGACGCGGTCGTCGGGCGGTTGCGGTCCGAGTTCGACTCCCGGCAGGCGACCGAAGCCATCAAGACCTGTTTTGCCGGAAAGGCAGAGGAACGTCAACATCAACGTCAGGACCGCCGAAGACATTATTGCCCGGATGGAATCACAGATGAGGATGCTTGTCGAAAATGGCTGCCGGGACGATTGCCTGACTGTATTTTCCGGATTACCGGGTTCGTCGGGCAACATGACCCACCCTTAAAGAATACCTGCCCTGAGAATTCTATATCAACAGCCGCTCGCTCCGTGTATAATGGCTCGCATTCACAAAAATTTAATATTTATACACAGAACAACGAGGCAGGTACAGGCAATGCTCACACTCGTCCGAAGAGGAAAGGGATACGCGTTCCTTCTTTTCCGAATTCCTATCTCTATCACCGTACTATTCCTACTGATAGCCGTACCGGGGTGGGCCGCCGACAAGTTGACCTCGGACAACGCCCCGGTCGAGATGACGCTCGCCGATGCGGTCTTTGTGGCGCTACGGAATAATCTGAGCATAAGAAGCGCCTACATGGACAGGATCACTCAGAAATTCGACCTCCTGGTGAACGAGAGCATCTTCGATCCTCTCGTCAATCTCGAAGGCGGAGTGTATCGGAACACAAATCTGTCGAAGACGTTCGATCCCACCGGGACGACCTCCAGCAGGGACGTTGTCAACAACGGAACGCTCCAGCCCACGCTCACGGAAAAGGTCCCCACGGGCGCCGATTTTACCTTCTCATGGCTCGGCGCCCCCAAATACGTGGAAACGGCAAGCTCGGGAATCGCCGACAGAAGCCTCGGCAGTTCGTGGAACATGGCCGTGGTGCAACCCTTGCTCAAGGGGGCCTGGATTCCCGTCAATATGATCAGCATAAAGAAGGCCCGCATAAGCGAACAGCAAAACATCTGGAACCTCAAATCCACCCTCATCTCGACGATCACGCAGACTATCACCGCATACCGGAGTTTCGTGCAGGCGACCAGGCAGGTTGAAATCAGCAGGGCATCCCTGGAGAGGTCCAAAGCGATGCTGGAGGTGAACAAGCTCCTCATCGAGACGGGCCGCATGGCCGCCATAGACATCGTCCAGACGGAAGCGGAGGTGGCCAACAGCGAATTTTCCCACCAGTCGAGCATCAACAACGCCGACAGCGCCAGGCTCCAGCTTTTGACCCTTCTCAATATCGACAGCTCCACCCGCATCATACCCACCGAGAAGATCGAGACAATCGAACCGAGCCGTCCGGACTTCAAGGTTTGCCTCAATGCGGCATTCGCCAACAGGACCGACTACCTCTCCGCCAAAGTGAACATCGAAGCGTCGAGACTCGATCTCCTTCGGGCCAGGAACAATTACCTGCCCGAGCTTTCCGCCAATTTCAGCTACGGCTATGCCGACCAGTTCCGCCGGTTCTCGTCCGACTCCCTTTCGGAGCAGTGGATCGCGGGACTCACGCTCAAGGTCCCCCTCTATGGAGATCTTACCCGCGAGCAGTACCTTGTGAGCAGCAAGGTGGCGTTGCGCAAACAGGAACTGGAGGTCGAGCGGGTGCGTCTCTCCATAGAGATCGCCGTAACGGATGCCGTCCGCAACGTGGAGAGCACTCTCCGGCAGGTCCAGTTGGCCGAACAGGCCAGGAAACTTTCCGAGAAGAAGCTCGACATCGAGCAGGAGAAACTCAAGCTGGGCAGGACCAGCAACTTCCAGATCGTCACCTACAACAACGACCTGGTTACCGCCCAGAACAACGAACTGACCAGCAAGATCAACTACCTCAATGCACTGGCCACCCTCGATCAAACACTGGGAACGACGCTCGACACATGGAAAATCGAGTTCCGGTCCGAGGATGCCGAAATCGAAAAGAGAGTTGCGGAGACAAAGTAGCGCATACTTCTTGTTTATATTCCCCTTCCCCGTGGCAGAAGGAGAATAAGGGCTTTGCCGATGCTTGTGCATTACCGGCGTTTGGGCTATATTCGGCGTCGATTCCATGTACAACCAAAAAGGAGCTTCCATGAAGGCATTCATGGTAGCTTGTCTCGCGATATGGGTTATCAGTACAGATGCTTTTGCCGCGGAGCCAGTGAATGTAATCGTGGAAATGACAGGGGGGTGTAGTGCGGGAGCTTGCGAGTGTTTAGGCGTGTGGCTTCCATTGGGGGGTGATGTATATCACTTCGCCAATGGCGAAACATCAGGATGTTTAAAGAATGCGGTCCCCCCCAATCAAGAGTTGAACAACATAAAATTGATTTGGATGACCGGCCGTCGGTACAAGGAGGGTGGGCATTCCTCCGTATGCGGCAGCACCTCGGAACCGGTATTTTGCACGGAATCGGCTTCCCTGGCGGATGGGGCCTCCGGCACGGTGTGTGAGTCGCCGGCCCCGTCCAGCCTGACCTACCGGGTGGAACGTACAACTTGTAATAATGCTCCGGCCTGGAAGATTATCTTCAACGGCTGGTACGCTCCTTAGAGCAGCTCGGAACCCGGGAGCAAGGGAATGAATAATTCTGCCGGATTGCCCGGTTCTCTCGGCAACTTTGTTATTGGATCTCAACAGAGAAGGAGAAGAAGATGAAAAGAAGCGTTTTATTGAAGTCATTGGTTGTCTTGGGGATTTTCATGGTGATCTCTTCCGGGAAAGCCTGGTCCGGCGACAAGAGTGTGACAGTCACCAACAACCTTCATATGTACGATTCAATTAATAGGGACTGCTCTTGTTCCCTTGTCAGGATCGTCATGTATGCGGGGACCAGTTCCGCGGTCGCACAGACTTCTTCACTACTCAATTATGGCCAACAACAAACACTAACGTTAGAGAACGTGAATTGTAATGGTAACTTTGACATAACCGTACAGTGTCATTGGTATAGATATATAGAATATAGCGGACCATATCGTCATAGGTCATCATGGCAAGATGACATTGTATTCAAATCAATTCCTTGCTCCTGCACCGCGATAAGCATCCAACCGAACGCGGCGACCGGCGTCCAATCTTTGGATGTGGTATGCACTCAATGAAATTCCGCGAAAGCAACCGCTCAGACGAATGTGATGCAGTCCTAGCTTCTTCCGGATTACCAGGCGCTCTCGGCGGCTTTGCTATTGGATCTCAACAGAGAGGGAGTAGAGGATGAAAAAAAGCGTTTTATTGAAGTCATTGGTTGTCTTGGGGATTTTCATGGTGATCTCTTCCGGGAAAGCCTGGTCCGGCGACAAGAGCGTAACAGTCACCAACAACCTTCATATGTACTCATTGAATCGAGGATGTTCTTGTTCCGTTGTGAGGCTCGTCATATATGGGGAGTCCAATTCCGCAATCGCGCAGACTTCCTCTCCACTCAAGTATGGCCAACCACAAACACTAACGTTAAAAAACGCAACCTGTAATGGTAACTTTGATATAACCGCACAGTGTAATTGGTTTAGAAATACGAGTGATTATAGCGCATCATGGCAAGATGACGTTGTATTCAAATCAATTCCTTGCTCCTGTACCGCGATAAGCATCCAACCGAACGCGGCGACCGGCGCCCAATCTTTGGATGTGGTATGCACTCAATGAAATTCCGCAAAAGCAACCGTTCAGACGAATGTGATGCAGTCCCACCTTCTTTCGGATTACCAGGCGCTCTCGGCGGCTT
>CAYOVG010000265.1:0-10352 GCA_964407285.1 uncultured Syntrophobacteraceae bacterium | reverse complement strand
CGGGATGCGGTGCTGCGCAATCCCCAAGGGGATTACCGCCGGGAAGTCCACCTTGCGGGGAACTGCCTTTCCGCCCCCGTTTTCGAAGGCTACCGGAGAGGAAAGTCAATGAGTCGTAGGATTCAATTCTGAAAGGACCACCCGGAATACAACCCCTTGGGGGCTGGATAGACGGCAACGGTCTTCTCCGGCGCCTCCAGGCGCCGGGACCCCGCGAGCCGTTGAGGGAACCGGCGACCGGTCCCCCCATTTCAGGCTATACGCCGTCGACGCGCATCAATACAGTCCGAGCAGGTTGCCGGCCAGGATGAGCAATCCGGCGGCGGCTACTCTCTTGACCACCAGGGGGCTGACCCTCTTGGCTATCTGCGGCGCGATGAATCCGCCCAGGATTGCGGCGGGAAACATGATGAGAAAGAATAGGGGATCGAAGTTGCCGAACTGGTAGTGGCGCGCGGTGCCCATGAGCGTATTGAAGAAGATCGCGAGGAGGGAACTGCCCACCACGAGGTACATGGGAAGCCCCAGTCCCACGGTCATCAGGGGAACCATGAACGGTCCGCCGCCGAAGCCGAACATCGATGAAACTACCGCTATCAGAAATCCCCCGAGGCATCCGAAGAATACGTTGACGTGAAATTCCTGTCCCCAGAATTCGACTTTCATATGTGTGCTCCTATCGTATAGCAGCCGGATGCGGGTCATCCCGCACGGCTCCGGCCATCATCGGTAAGTCAGGTTCGGATGCCGCGTCTATGCCTTACCGGCGGATTTCGCGGCGGAAGCTTCCTCGGCTTTCTGCTTGAACTGCTTGAGAATCGCCTGTTCCTTCTTATTGTTGGCGAGATAACCCGGCGTGGTTTGCCACAGCATGAGCCCCGCCAGGATCACGAGTATCCATCCGAAGACGAATTTGTACTGGTCGAGGGTGATCAGTTCGGTCAGCTTGGGTCCGATGAATCCGCCGACGACCATGGCCAGTCCGATGCTTACGCCAAGCTTCCAACTGATGAACTTGATTTTCGAGTAGTTGTAGATACCGCTGCCCTGCGAGAAAAGCACGGTGGGCATGACGGTGCCCGCGACGATGGTGTGGGGCAGAGGCCAGATGGAAACCAGCAGGGGATTCAGGATGAACCCGCCGCCCGCGCCCATCAGAACGCCGAAAATGGAGATAGCAAGGGTAAGGAGGAATGGCCCGATCAGGTTGAGGCTCGTTCCCGCATTGGAAAGGTAGATATAGGGAAAGGAAATATCGTTCTGTACCTTGACGGGTTCGCTCTTGGCCGTCTTATCGGCGACCGCTCTCACGAAATACGTTCCCGGCGCCGCCCCCTCGGGGATGGTCACCACAGCTTTGAACTCGCCGTCCGGTTGGACTTCGACGGAAGGGGAAAACACCTTCCCGGGAGACCGGAACCGCGCTTTCACGAGCTGCATGGAGCGCTTCTTGTTTTCGGCCTCATCCATTTGCGGGAGCAGGTCGCCGCGGGAACCGACCACGCTTCCGAGCAGAGTGGCCTGGTACCTGTCGATCTTGAGTTTTGCGGGTGCGGAATAGGCAACGTCGGCACCGAGGTCTTTGAGGGCTTTCGAGTAGCTCCAGGCCTTGCCTTCGGCTTTCACCTTATCGAGCGCTTCCTTGCGGTCCTTGGGAATGAGTATATTGTAGAAGGCCGGCATATCCCAGGTCATATAAAGTATGTAAGGCCTCTTACCGGTTTCCTTGTCGACATCCGAGTCGAATCGGGATGCCCGCACGCCGTCTTCACTCCACACCTCCAGGAAAACCGGCTTGCCGGGAGGGGCGGAACCCGTCACCGTTATTTGCCCGCCATTGCTGAGCGTCGTCTTGTCCAACCGGATAGTCGCAGCTTTTACTTCCGGGGCTTTCTGCTCGACCGCCGCCCGCGGAGGGGCCGCTGTGTCGGCCCGCGGCGCAACGTTTCCGCCGACAGCCGCGGGCTGACCAGCCGTGGGCTGACCAGCCGCGGGCTGCTCCACCTTCGGCTGTTCCGTCCCCGTTTGTTGGCTGAAGACATCGCTCCGCCAGAAAAACGCCACGGCGCAGATAATCAGAATAACCGCGCCAACTACCCTTTTGCTCTTCATGTCGCTTCTCCTTTGTTTCTCACTCTGCCGGGAAGCAGAGTGTTTGATTAAACCTACTCGACCGGGGAAGCCGGCCCTGCCGGTTCCTCCCTCGCATCGCCTTTCCCGAAGGAACGCGATTGCGGACGGCGCCCATTTATCGGCGAACGGCATTCCCGCTACGGCGAGTAGAACCCATTTGTTTGAAATACGTCAGCTTAGGCCTCGGCTTCGACTTTTCCGCTGGATCACGTGTTCGTGGAAGACATTCTTTCCCCTCGGCAGCAATCCCATCCGTTGCGAATGGGTCCGTATCCGTCCGGCACATCACCCTGGAATTCGATGCTCATTGGCGGAGGCTCTTATGATAAATGCCCCGGCAGAGATAGTCAACAATCGCTTACGGCATAATGCATTGAAAAACAATGGGAAAGTGAGCTCTTTCACATTTAGGCTCAAGACGATGTGGAGTGGAACATGTCGGTTCACCGGTAATAACTACTGATATATCAAAGGTCTATCAGTCATCACCGGTTCGGTCCTAACGGCAGGCAATTCGCATCCGGCGGAACAGGTTCTCTCAGCCGCATTTGCATGCGGAGGAAAAAAATAGAGATGGACCACGGCCGAATGTGGTAAACTGAACGCCCGCATCGGACCGCGGGTACTGCCGAAAGACATGATTCCTTTAGTTGATGAGCGCTCTCTTACATCCGGAGGGACCGTTATGTATGAGTATAGAGAGAAGTTTGAAAGCATAATCCGGCTCGGCATCGAGATGAACGAGATTCAAGACCTCGATCTCCTGATGCACAAGATACTGACGGGCGCCCGTGCGTTCGCCCGCGCGGATGCGGGGTCCATATACATTAAAGACGGCGACCTTCTGCGGTTCAGCTATACACAAAACGACACCCTCCAGAGCCGGTTGCTTCCGGGAAAGAAGCTCATCTTCAGTACTTTCACCCTCCCGGTGAACAACAACACCATTGCGGGCTATGTGGCGATGAACGGAGAAATACTCAATATCCCGGATGTTTACAAAATCTCGCCGGACGTGCCTTACAAATTCGGGAAGGGGTTCGACGCGGTCTCCAACTACCGCACGTGTTCGATGCTGACGCTTCCCATGAAAACCAACCGTGGGACCACTATCGGTGTCCTGCAGATCATCAACGCCATGGACGGGGAATCGGAGATAGTCCCGTTCCCCGATGAAGATGTCTCCCTGATGGAGTACTTCGCCAACACCGCCGCCGGGTTGCTGGAGAAAGCTCAGATGACCAGGACCATCATCCTGAGGATGATCAGCATGGCGGAACTCCACGACCCGAAGGAAACGGGCGCCCATGTCAACCGGGTGGCCGGTTACGCCGCCGAGTTGTACGAAACCTGGGCCGGGCGCAGGGACATTCCGGAGGAGGAGGTGAGCAAGAAGGTCGAGGTGCTGCGGATGGCGGCCATGCTTCACGATGTGGGGAAGATCAGCATATCGGACCTCATCCTGAAAAAACCGGCGAAATTTACGCCGGAAGAGTTTGAAATAATGAAGAACCATACGGTCAACGGCGCGCGGCTGTTCGCGAATCCCAAGTCGGAGTTCGATGAGGCGGCGGCGGAAGTTGCCCTGAACCATCATGAGCGATGGGACGGCCGCGGATATCCCGGGCACGTGGATGTGATGACGGGGCTGCCTCTTGCGGGCTATGCGGATGAAAACGGGAAAGCCCGCGGGAAGAGAGGCGAGGAGATACCGATCTTCGGGCGCGTGGTGGCCGTGGCGGACGTCTACGACGCGCTATGTTCCAGGCGCGTATACAAGGAGGCCTGGCAGGAAGAGGAAGTACTGGATCTGCTCGGGCAGGAGGCGGGGAAGCAGTTCGACCCCGAACTCATAGAGATTTTCATGAGTATTCACGATGTCATAGTGTCCATCAGGGAGCGCTACCAATAAGATCGGACCACGACATACGCGGAATGCGCGAAGGGTACGCCTGGAAAACCGGACCACGAAAAACACGAAAAGCGCGAAAGAGGGAAGACTATTCTTTCGCGCCTTTCGTGTTTTTCGTGGTCGAAGCCGGTGGTGAACACCCGTAAGGCGTCAGGATCTGATCGATTCTATATAGCGCGCGGCGGCGAGAGCGGCAACGCAGCCGTCGGACGCGGCAATGACGATCTGGTTGGCGTACTTGAGCCTCAAATCGCCTGCTACGAAGATCCCCGGAATGTTGGTTTCGCACTTCTCGTCCGTGACGACATACCCCGAAGGAGCGATGTTGATTCCGGGGGGCACCACCTCCTTATCGGGATTGAAGCCGACGTAGATAAACACCCCGTCGACCGACAGGTCCACCGGTCTCCCCGAAGCGGTGTTCCGAAGCGATAGTCCGGCGACGCCGCCGTCGTCCCCCTTGATTTCCGTGGCCACCGTGTTCCAGAGCACTTCTATCCGCGGGTCCTGAAGCACCTTCTGTTGCAGGAGTTTGCTCGCGCGGAAACTGTCCCGGCGATGTACTATGTAAACCTTCCTCGCCAGCCTTGCCAGGTACAGCGCCTCCTCGACGGCGGAGTCGCCTCCGCCTATCACCGCCACGACCTTATCACGGAAGAAAAACCCGTCACACGTGGCGCAGTAGGAGACTCCCCGGCCCATGTATTCCACCTCGCCGGGAATACCCAGCCTGCGGGCCTTGCCGCCCGTTGCGACAATTACCGCATACGCTTGAAGTGTCCGGCCGTTTGCGAGGCGGACGGAGTGCGCGCCGTTTCCCGGTTCAATCGCCGTCGCTCCTTCCTGAACCACTTTCAGACCGTAAGAAAGCGCATGCTGAAGCATCTTGTCCACCAGGTCGAAACCCGTAATCTCTTCTATTCCAGGGTAGTTCTCGATCCCCTTGGGAATCGCCACCTGGCCTCCGATGAGCGTCTTTTCCAGCAATACGGCGTCCAGCGCCGCCCTCATGGCGTAGAGCCCGGCCGCCAGGCCGCAGGGTCCGCCTCCTACGATGATAAGATCATGGAACTCGTCAACCGGCATGGCAAAAAACCTCTCTTCCCCGCGCAAGCAGGCGCGGATTCCGCAGTAACGAAGATCGTGGAACGAACATGAGTATGTAGCGAGATTATTATATCCCTCCATGGAAAATAACGCAAATCGATCCCGAAAGGCGAATCGAGGAGTTCCGGTCACGGCGGGGCGCTCACGGCATGGGTTTCACCATCCGGCGAATGCTTCCGGATTCCACCGCATCCATGAATTCGTCCCCCAGCCGCCTGCTCGCCTCCGAAATCGTTTTCCACACGGCGATCCGGTCGTCGTCACGGCCCCTGAACAACACGAAGTCCCTCCGGTCCGGTATCCTCCCGTGGGGGAGCCCCTCTATGAACTCCCTGGACGGAGACACCATCAGGACGTTGTCGAGATTGGAAGTGAGGGGTTTTCTCCACGGCAGTTTCTTGTCGAACCAGCCCGGTATGATGCGGTCCATGAAGTGCGGGAAGAGCACCACTCCATCCCCCCGGCCGATGAACGGGATGTTGAAATGGTATTCGATCACTCCGCCGTCCCTGTAGATTCCTTTGGGGGCTCCGGGGATGTTCCTCACCCCGGACATAGCCATGGGAATGGATGCCGACGCCAGCAGCGCTTCCTTCACATTGTGCCGGGACAGGGGGATTCTACAGGTCGGGAAACCATTCATGGCGAAGAAGGGAGGCGACTCGCGCGAATCGTAAAAGAGCGAACGCTCGAAGAAGAACCTGAGGCCGTTCCTGTGGACGGCATTATAGAGCGCGGCATCGAAGAGCCCGATACTGAGAAGCACTCTGTTCTCGACGGAAACGGGCCAGCGGCAGCGGGCCGCCATAACGCTCAGCCGCAGATACGGATGCTCCAGTATGTACCGGGTTCCCGCGCCGTTCAGCACGCTTTCGAGAATCGCCTTGCTCTCGCGGGTGATCTCCACCGGCGTGGGTTTCGAAGTAAACCGGAGGTGAATATAGGCCCGGAGGAGTCTCTCGATGGCGGAGCCGGGGTCTTCCTGGGCGGCGGCGGCGAACCGCCAGGACCCTATTGATGAGCCCAGAAGGAAGAGCGGCTCCTTCCTGTCCTTCAGCCACCCGGAAAAGAGCATCCGGTCGAGATGGGCGAGCACCAGCCATCTCGGTCCCCCAGCCGCCCCGACCATGACCTTGACCATGTCCGGACGAAGGCCTTCCTCCCGTATCAACGGCAGTATCTTTCTGCCTGCGGTGAAAACGAGATTTTCCGACATTTCTTATCTTACCTCTATCAACTTATCGAACATGCGGGTTATCATATTTAAAATAGCCTTTATTCAATGCATTTTAAAGTACCCCGCCGAATATACGGAGGCGGAGGGGGTAATGTGGTACAGCAGGTTCCGGTTTATGGACGTATTTTCCATATCCGTAACCCGATCTTCGTATTGACCTGCCGGTTGGCGTGCTTAGCCTACGATTATGACCATACATGCCGGAAAGAACGACCGGCCGGCGGTTTCGGGAATGCGACAGGGAGGAAGCGACATGGGAGCGTCTCGGGAAGTCGATTACTACGATTGTGACGATCTCCTCTCGGACGAGGAGCGCGAAATTCGCGACAGGGTGCGGCGCTGGGTGGAAAGCCGATACGTGCCCAAGGCCGCGGACTACTTCGATCGGGGTGAATTCCCCCTGGACCTGGCTCCGGAAATAGCGGAACTGGGCCTGCTCGGGATCAAGCTCGCCATCGGGGGCCGCACCGCAATGAACAACGTCGCCTATGGCCTTGCCTGCCGCGAACTGGAGCGCGGGGACAGCGGGCTGCGCTCTTTTGTGTCCGTCATGAACTCCCTGGTGATGTATCCCATCTCGACCTTCGGGAGCGACGACCAAAAGGAGCGGTGGCTGCCCGCCCTGGCTCGCGGCGAGAAGATCGGCTGCTTCGGCCTGACCGAACCGGATGCCGGTTCGGACCCCGGAAGCATGCGGACCGTAGCCGTCCGTGACGGAGACGGATATGTGCTCAACGGGCGAAAAATGTGGATCACCAATGGAGGGATCGCGGACGTCGCGATTGTCTGGGCTCGGATGGAGGGAGACGAAGCGGAAGGAGCCGGCGGAGGCATCGGAGGTTTCCTGGTGGAGAAGGGAACGCAAGGGTTTTCCGCCCACCCGGTATCCCGCAAGTACTCGCTGAGGGCATCGGTGACATCGGCCCTGGTCCTGAACGACGCGCGCATCCCGGCGGACAGCCTGCTGCCGGGCGCACGGGGGTTGAAGTCGGCCCTCATGTGCCTCAACGAAGCGCGCTACGGCATTGCCTGGGGGGCGCTGGGGGCCGCCATGGCCTGCTACGAAACCGCGCTCAACTATGCCCGCAACCGCATACAGTTCGGCGCGCCGCTGGCGTCGTTCCAGCTCGTGCAGAGCAAGCTCGTGAAGATGCTCGCCGAAATCACCAAATCGCAACTGCTGTGCATCCGCCTGGGACGACTCAAGGACGAGGGCCGGGCGCATCACACCCGCATATCCCTGGCCAAGATGAACAATGCTTCCGAAGCCCTCAAGATCGCCCGCGCGGCGCGGGACATCCTCGGCGCAAACGGCATCAGCGCGGGCTACCCCGTGATCCGGCACATGCTCAACCTGGAAACCGTAAACACCTACGAAGGCGCCCAGGACATCCACACCCTCGTCATCGGCCGGGACATAACGGGCTACGACGCTTTCTCCCACTACGGACCGCCGCCGCCCGCGTGAGCTCGACGTCTTGTGGGTGGCCGCGGGTGGCTTCAGACCATCTCGCGGGTGTGGGCGAATAAAGCCTTCGCCGCAGCCTCACCCACGAAATGGTCCGGTCTCGCATCCCATACCCGCATCGCCCGCTCATCACGCTGATGCGGCGTTATCTCTACCTTCCCGGAAGAACCTGGCCAGGAACTCCGAATCCTTGGGAGAGAGATCGAACATCAACGTCGCGTTTTCAACCAGCTTCTGCACGGGCGCGCACGCATTGTCCTGTAGTTCCGCTGAAACCCATTTTACAGCCCTTCTGATGGCCTCACCTTCCGGTAGTGGCGTCGCCATGATACACACTCCTCTTTATCCTCGGTTGTTGACCGGTTGCCGTTCCGGGGCCGTCCATGAACGATGGAAACCCGTTCAAGGCCTGCGGGGATGAAGACTCGCACCCGAAACACGTCACCGGACTGCGAGGACTCAAACTCGCAACCCGTACCCCGCAATCCATAACGCATTTTAACCTTCCCCGGACAGGAATTCATCCGGAATTTCAGACAGGAAGCGGCTCGGCCTGCCGATGTTGCCCTGGCGCACCCTGGAATGCGTCAGGTGGAGCCGCTGCGCCGCGCGCGTCATCGCCACGTACATCAGGCGGCGTTCCTCCTCCAGGCCTGCCCGAACGGATTCCTCCGTTCCCGGTTCCCCGGGCGGAGGCGTGACCGAACGCCAGTGGGGCAGCAGCCCTTCCTCGACGGCCACCACGAACACCACGTCGTACTCCAACCCCTTGGCGGCGTGAAAGGTGGACAGCCGCACTCCCTGCCCGCTGTCGTCGGAATCGTCCTGGTCCTCGCGGATCAGGGCGCAGTCTTCCAGGTACTCCTCGATGGTCGATCTCTGCGATGCGCTGTACACCATCTGCTGGATGTTCTCCTTGCGGGAATCGAGGTCCGCAAGGCTCTCGGCATACGACTGCAGGTACGCTTCGTAACCCGCCTCCTCCATCACCCGCTCGATGGCCCTGCCCGGGCTCTCCGGGCGCAGTTCGCGAAGCAGACGCAGGAGCGGTTCCAGTTGAGCGCGGGTCTTCTTGGGAAGGACATTGCCGTCGCTTTCCACCGCCTTTCGGGCCGCTTCCTGCAGCGAACTGCCCGGACCGCCGCAATCGAGGATCTTCCGGACGGCCCCGGGACCGATTCCACGCTTGGGCACGTTGATGATGCGCTCGAACGCGGCGTCGTCCTGAGCGTTTACGGCGCTTATGAGGTAGGCGTTGATGTCCTGCACCTCCCGCCGTTCGAAAAAGCCCTTGCCCCCCATCATTTTGTACGCGACGTGGAGCGAACGGAACGCGCGCTCGAACGCCAGCGAGCAGAACTTGGTCCTGTAGAGGACCGCAATTTTTTCCAGCGGAACCTTCTTATAGTTCCTGTACTCCCAGCATTTGTTCGCCACCCACTCGGCCTCTTCGCGCTCGTCGAAAAAATCCATCACCTGGATCGGGGGCCCCTGCCTCGAACTGAAGCACGTCTTCTCGAGCCGGTTGGAGTTGCGGGCTATGAGGGCGTCGGCCGCGGCCACTATCTGGGCCGTCGAGCGGTAGTTCTCCTCCAGCTTGAAGACCTTCGCATTGGAGTACTTTTGCGGAAAATTGATGAAGTGCTGCGGGTCCGCGCCCCGGAAGGTGTAGATGCTCTGGTAGTCGTCGCCAACGACCGTGAGATTTCCATCCCTCAGCACCAGGTCCACGATCTGATTCTGGATCTCGTTGGAATCCTGGAATTCGTCGATCAGCACGTAATCGAACAGATTTCTGTATTGCTCCCGGACATCGGGGAAAGACCTGAGCAGGTCGCGCACGAGCATGAGGATGTCGTCGAAGTCCACGGCGTTTTGCTTCGCAAGCAGTTCGTTGTAGATATCGTACACTTCGCGCTTGCGGGGAATCCGGCCGAACGACGCCAGGTACAGGTACGGCTCTCCCGAGTTCTTGGCCCGCGAAATGAGAGACGCGGCGGGGTTGAGGTACTTCTTGTCCACGTCCATCTGGGAGAGCGCTTTCTTGATGTCGCTTTTTTGCTGGTAGTCCGAATGGATGGTGACGGGCTTCTTGTAGCCGAGCTTCTCGCAGTGCTCCTTGAGGATCTGGAAGCAAGCGCTGTGGAAGGTCCTTACCCAGGGAAAATCGCTTGCGGGCCGTCCGGTGACTTTCTGCAGGCGGTATTTCATCTCGCCGGCGGCCTTGTTGGTGAAGGTGATGGCAAGGATCTTGCCGGGATGATAGCCGCATTCGTTGACCAGGTAGGCGATTTTGCCGGTGAGGGTCCTGGTTTTGCCGCTGCCCGCACCGGCGGTTATTATCGCGGGACCATCGATGTACCGGACGGCCTCCTGCTGAGGTTTGGAAAAAGTAACAGCCATGTTTATGTGCATCCTCCGTTGCGTTCTCCGTGCCGGACCGGTTGTGCGCCGCGCTTGCGCTTGCCGCGCGCCGCGTCCGGGGACTCGATCTC
>CAYOVG010000264.1:0-10392 GCA_964407285.1 uncultured Syntrophobacteraceae bacterium | reverse complement strand
GAAATCGTGCTCTCCCGCTTGCTCGACGTTTTGTCGCCCCGCGGGGCTTCCTCCCCTGAAGGACGCCAGCGGCGCGGGCGCTTCGGGATGGGTCAGGTCCAGCAGATCGATATGGATCTGCCCCACGTCCTGACTGCTGAAGGACAACATACTGTCGAGGGTGGATTGTATGTTGAGGACGCCCTCGGCAAACCCGACGACGCGTTCGCCGTCGTTCGTAAAGACCGGCTGCAGGAATATCAGGCCTTTTCGCCCGTCCACGAACAAAACGACCGGAGCGGTAGCCGTAACGAACTTCGTCCGTATCGCATCCTCGATGGCGGCGCGCCGGACGGACTCGGACCCCAGGTCAAATCCGATCACCGACGAATCCTGCCCGGGGGGCGCGGTAAACGTCACCGGGAAATACTCGTCCCGTTGCAATGCGCGGATATTGTCCCCGTTCGGGTTCTTCTCGAAGACGGCGAATCCGTCGAGGCCTCTGCGCCTCATTTCCCATTCGAACGCATCCCTCTCCAACGCCGGAACGCGCGGCACCCAGTTCAACGCCCGTATGGAGGAGACCTCGGCCATGGGACCCACGAAAGCTTCGTAGTTATTCCTGGAGAACGGGCTGCCGATCCGGATGAACCGTGCGATGTGGGAAAGGTCCTCTCTCAACCGGAAGAGTTCCTGCCGGATGATTCTCGCTCTCCCCTCGGCCAGGTAAACGAAGTCCAGTTTGTGCTTGCGGTTTTCAGCCGCATGGGCAGCGAGCGACAGAATCGCCGTGAGCACCAGGCCGGTGGCGATGGTCAGGACGGTTTCGGTGTGACGAAAACGCAGTTGCCTGTCCGCCGGCAGTCTTTTGCGCCACTGGAGCACGAAGACTCCCGCGAGAAGGACCGCTATCAGGGAGAGCGTAAAGAGAATCGGAAGCAACCGGGCGGCGGCCACGACGGGTTTCCACTGGTCGGCCATGACATCCAGGCCGACGGCCATCAGCACCTCTCCCGTGCGGGGATCGAGCACAGGGGCGAATCCGCTGACGAACGTCCCGTATTCATCGGTGTACGGCCCTACGGTAACCGGTTTTCCCGATCGAAGAACGTCCCAATGTTCGGGCTGAGTCTGCAGGTAAACCGTCCCCGGACGGGAGGCCAGAGGGTCACGCTCATCGAGGCTCTCGGGACCGAAAACGATCCTGCCGTCCCGGATGGCGATGCTGTAAATGCTTCGCTGCCGGATAGCCCGCCCGTACGCGATCATCTGGGAGCGGATACGCTGGAAAGCGGGATTGGCCTCGTCCGCTTCGGTGAAGGCGAGGGCCTTCACCCGCTCCGGGTTAATCGTATGGGCGATATTCACGGTCTGCCGCAGGATCTCCTCGCGCATCTGCGCATCTATGAGCCTGCCCTGCCATTCGGTCGTCATCCAGCCGAAGACCAGGAATGCCCCGATGAGAACGGGAAGGACCCAACGCCCCGTCATATCCCGGCGGTCGGCCGCGAACACGGTCGAGCGGGCGTAAATCCAGATGCCGACGGCGGTCGCGAGCGCGCATGACGCACGGAGCAGTTGGACCGGAAATCCCACGAAGTTCAGGAAAGAGTCATGGTTGAGCCATGACGCGAAGCCGAAAGGAACCCGCACGGTAACCAGTCCCGTCGCAAGGGCGTATATGAACATACCGGTGGCGGCCAACCGCAGTCCCGCTCGATGCCCGGCCGGAAGGGACCGGGATGCGCGCCACAGGACGAAGGCGCTCATTATTCCGCCGGGAAGCCCGAGCGCGTATCGGCAGGAAACGTTCAGCCCCTGGAAGCCAGCCTGCCACCCCAACACCGCCAGGACCAGGAGCGGAAGATACACCCAGCATCCCACTACCCCGGCACGGCCGACCGGGTTTCGCGGGCCGAGCCGCCCGAATTCGATCAACGCCAGGAAGGAGGCGGCCATCACCAACGTCCGCGCCATCTTGAACGCCGGGGTATCGGGAAGGCTCAACGCCAGCATATCCAGCCACTCGTTGATGCCGTGGAGCAACCCGAAGGCGCAAAGCCGGCTCCAGGCCGGCAGGGACCCGTCCCCCCTTTCGGCAAGTCTATGGCAGGTAACGCTCAGAAGAAGAAACGAGAGACCGTACCAGAAGAAAATATAGTCAAGTTGCACCTTGAACCATTCGACCATCATCAAAGGTTTCTCTCAGTGATTCCTATTCCCATGGACCCGTGGACGATGAGATGCGCCCATGGCCTGCGATGCCCCCAACCCGCAACCCGAAGGCAACCCGTCATGCGGTTTCGAAGCGCGGCAGAAGGACACGGCAAGTCGTTCCTTCGCCCGGTTCGCTTTCCACGACGACGGCTCCCCCGTGCCTGCGCAGGACGCCCTCCACTACAGCCAGCCCCATTCCGATCCCTTCACCCGGTCCGCGGGTCGTGAAGAACGGATCGAAAATTCTGTCCATTACGTTGGAAGAAATGCCGCTTCCATTGTCTTTGACCGTCAGTTCCAGATAGGCCCCGGGACTGAGGTCCGCCCGCCCGTATTCCCGGCCGTCCTTCAGCCTCACCGGCTCCAATGCGACTTCCACCACGCCTCCCGCATCCTTCACCGCCTGTACGGCATTCATCAGGAGGTTCATGACGATCTGGCGGACCTGTGCCGGCTCCACCAGGGCGAAGGCATCTTCGTCTCCAGGGTCGTATTTTTCGATGATCTCTACTCCATGGGACAGGTCCCGCGCGCTCCTGACGGCCTCCACGGCCTCACGGACGATCGAACGGAACTGGAGAAGCCTGCGATCGACCATGCTCTGTCCGCTGAAATCCATCACCTGCTGAATCAGGTCCCTGGCGCGATAGGTGGCCGCGAGCACCTTCTCCATACGATCACGGATGGACGCTTTGTCGACAAAGACAACGTCATCGAGAGTCATCTCCGTGTACCCGAGAATGACGGAGAGGATGTTGTTGAGGTTATGGGCTATTCCTCCGGCAAGAGTACGTATGGCGTCGAGTCTTTGCACTTTCAGAAGCTCCCGCTCGAGCCGAATCTTCTCGCCGATGTCCTCGAATACGATCATCACGCCGGCGAGAGCGTCTTTCTCCACCATGATCGGGCTTGCAGAGCCCCCGATCAACCGTTCGGTCCCGTCAGCCGCCGTCAGCTTCGCACGGTCGGCGAGCACTACGGGCTTTCGCAATGCAATGAGATGCTCCATCGCTCTTCTGAACGGAGCAGCCCCCTTGCCGTCCGCTATTCTCACCACTTCATCGACCGGGCGCCCCGTAGCGCCCGCGCATGTCCATCCGGTGAGCGCCTCCGCGGCGCGATTCATGAACTGAATCCTCCCGTCGATATCCGTTGCGACGACGGCGTCTCCCAGGGTCCCCAGGACGCCTGTCAGGGTCTTTTCGCGCTCTTTGATCCGCTTTTCCATCCTGTGTTTGTAGAGCGCCATCTCGATGGCGATCTTAAGGTCCTTCTCCCTGAACGGTTTGACGAGGTAGCCGTGAGGGGCGGTAATCCTGGCGCGATCGAGGATTTCTTCATCGGAGTAGGCCGTCAGGTATATCACCGGGATATCGAAACGCTCCCGTATGATTTCGGCGGTCTGCACCCCGTCCAATTCTCCTTCGAGCATAATGTCCATGAGAATGAGGTCCGGAAAAACCCGCTCGATCGACAGGATGGCATCTTCCCCGGATGCTGCGAGGCCCACGATGGCGTATCCCAGGTCCGTCAGGGATTCTTTTATGTCCTCCGCCACGATGGGTTCATCTTCCACGACGAGAATATTCGCTTTTCCCATAACACACCTTGACCGCGCAAAACGCTTCGGTTTCCGATCTCCGTTATCCAACCACCGGACGGAAGTCGGCAATCGGTGGTCGGAAGTCGGAAGAACTCTCTTCAATCCGATCTCCGATCTCCGACTTCCGACCACCGACTTCCGTCTCCACGGTTTTCACGCCACCACCCGCGAAGTGGTCCGTCCGATCCCGCATTCACCCGCGCGGGAATTCGATCCTGAACGCCGTGCCGCCCTCTCGCTCCAATACGATACTGCCCTCGAGTTTCCCCACGAGCCGATTGACGAGCTTGAAGCCCAACGACCGGCACGCATCCATGCCCATACCCGGATCCGCATCCGGAGGAATTCCGACCCCGTCGTCACTGACGATCAGGCACAGGCGGTCTCCCTCCCCGGCTTTCAGCTCCACCAGCAAGACGCCGCGCCTGCCGCCCGGAAACGCGTGCTTGAGAGCGTTGGAGACAAGTTCATTCAGTATCAGACCGCATGATATCGCCGCATCGATGCTCATCGAACCATTCAACGAATCCTGCACCGCTATCCTCATGTCCACGCCAACCCGGCCGGTGCTGTACGAATGAACCAGGTGCGCGGCGAGATCACGGAGATAGCCGCCCATATCGACGCTCGACATATCGGGCGAGTCGCAAAGCCTGTCGTGAATGAACGCCATGGACAAAATCCGGTCCCGAGTCTCCCGCAACACATCTTGCACATTCCGGTCCTGCACGGACCTCGACTGAAGGCTGAGCAGACTGCAGACAATCTGCAGGTTGTTCTTGACCCTGTGGTGAATCTCTCTCAGAAGAACTTCTTTTTCTCCGAGAGCCGCGGCGATGCGATCCTCGGAGTTCTTCCGCGATGTTATGTCCCTGGCCATTGCAAACATGACCCTGCGCCCTTTCCACATGTAGGGCCCTCCGACTATCTCCACCGGAAAAACGGTCCCGTCCTTCTTGCGATGGTATCTCAACGGTATAAAGACGGTCCCGCCCGCAACGGCCTCTTTCACGGCATCGTCGGACTTCTCATGCTCGACGCTGATGTCGTGGACACTCATGTCCTCGAGGATCTCACGCCTCGAATAGCCGTATAGCTGCTCATACGCCTCATTCACATCGAGAAACCGCAGGGTGTCGATGTCGAAAATCGAAATGGCGGTAAGCTCGTTATGGAAAAGCCTCCGGTACTTCTCCTCGCTCTCCATGAGCTGCTGCTCGCTTTCGAGCCGGGCGATCACGCTTCCGGTTTGCGATGCGATGGCCTCGAGCGCCACCCTGGCGTGGACGGGCACTTCCGTCCCGGAGCGGGAGGCCACGCAGACGCAGGCGATAGCCTTGCCGTCGTTCATTACGGGTAGAGCCGCCATCGTCATCAGATCTTCCGGCGGCGGGGGTGGGAGCGCGACGGCCTCCCCTTCCCCTTCGGATGATCCGGCGCGGGAAACATAAATGGGCTCGCCACGCATCAATAACTGCAGATGCTCGAGGGAAAATCCGAACGGAGCCCGGGACCGGGCGATTGCGTCCGATGCTCCCTTGTGTACGACGAGTTCCAGCGCTCCGGGGGATTCTCCGATGAGATACACCCCGCCGCAGTCCATCTCCGACACCTGGACGGCGGTATCGAGAATGAGAGCCAGGGCATCGGAGAGACTCATTCTGGAGCCCAACCTGATTCCCAGGTCTCTTTGCATCCTCACGAGCGAATCGGAGCGTTTGCGCTCCTCCGCCTCCTCGTCGAGCGCCTGTGCGGTGGCCAGCAATTGAACCGTCCTAAGCTCCACAAGACTCTTCAGTTGGTCTTTCTCCGCTCGAACGGCCCTGGACATATCGTTGAAGGAAGAGGTGAGCCTGCGCAGTTCGACTCCCGGAGGCAGAGGGACCTCCTCGCCCGCATACTCATCGGGCGATACCGCGATGCGAGCCGCCCTGTCCCCCACGAGATTCAGCGGCCTGAACACGAACCGGTCGGCCAGCCAGGTCAGCAGGGCGTAGAGGCCAAGCAAAGTGCCTCCCAGCACCACGCACAGGTGCATCGCAAAGCCGTTTGCCGCTTCGAGCGCTTCGGACAGAGGAACACGAACGGTGTAAGCCGATACGATCCGGCCCGCCTGCCAGGCGAACCCGCGTTCCCGGCCGTAGCGCTCGACGAGTTCCGCGGGGGCGGCCTCCGGCGCGGAATGGCAGCGCATGCACGATTCGTTGACCCTCGTGCCGGCTCTCATGATCACCATGCACGGGACGCCGTCGATTTCACGCACGGAGTTGTGCTCGGGATTATCGGGGTGATCGTTGAATCTTTTAATGATACCGGCCTCGTAGGAGTCGGCCTCGCTCAGCGGACTGCGCGCATTCACCGCACAGACCCGGTAATGGTACGATGTACCGCCGAAGCTGTTATAGCCTTCGTTTACCTTCCTCAATGTATAAAAGGAAGACATGAGAGCGGGATCGAAAGCGTCCGGAGCGGCATTCCACTCCATGGTCAGAAGCTTTGGGCGAATCTCGTCGCGAAAATGACTCAGAAGGGCACGATTCTGATCGAGAAAAATCCGGGCCTTTTCCTCCGCCTCAACCAGCGCCCGCTGCCTTGTATTGTATTTGATCAGGAACGTACATACGGTAGCCGCCAGTATAAATGCAGCCGCAAAGGACAAAGCGACGGCGTTTCTCGCGGTAAGGGTCCGGCCGAAGACCTTCACTATTTCCTCCTACGTCGGCTCTATCGCATACTCTCCGGCGAATGGGGGGTGAATAGGGTGAATGCAGCCTCGTTCAAACAGTCATGCAACGGTACAGCCATACCGGCCGGCCAACGCCCATCGCGGTTTTTCTTGACCCTACCGTTTATCAAAGGGATTAAATCGCCAGTAGACCTGAATGTGAGTTCACATAATACCACAAGCCGGATTCAGTTCAACTGAATTTTGAGGGATATGGGAGAGTGGAAGACGAGTCGGATTCCGGTTGCGGGTTACGAGTTTTGCACGCCATGAGGATGAGGCGGATCACGGGTTCGGATTCCCAAGACGCGTTGCGAGCTTGGGATCACACAGTGGTATTTTTGACAAATTTTGATTCTGCCATTCTCCCCTTCCCGGATGAAGTTCAAACGTATCTCAAAAATAGATTCAAGAACCTTTATTATGTTGCCGATATGATCCAAAATTGCGTCACATTCCAAAGTGCATCCCCATAGCACATGCTTTTGACGGCGCCCCGGCGGAAGCCGGTATCCGGAGTTCCCGGCATTACCTGTATTCATGAGACGGATTCGGCGCCTGCACAATTTGGGAGTACGTCTGATTGATCGCCACGGATCAGGGTGACCGAAGTATAGGGAGTAAATTCATGAAGAGACCAGAGATTCCAATGAACGCGTCAAGAAGAAACTTCTTGAAGTACTGCGCCGGTTCCGCGGCAGCATTTGGAATGCAATTTCCTACTCTCGGGCGCCTGAAGAGGGTGTTTGCCGCCGGAGTGGGCCCACCCGCGCCATCGTACCCGATCTCATCGAATGTCTACACGACGCTCGAAAAGACCATCATACCCACGGCCCCGCCCGCTCCATATCCCGGCACGATGCTCCGGCCGGTTCAGATTTCTCAATACGCAGCGAACGGCTATGGCGTGTGGGGCAAGGATGAGAACGGCAACCCCAATGGGTCCGGCGTCGCTTACGTTAGACCCGACATGCAGACCGGACAGATCGGACAGTCGAACGCTGATCCATCGGCCACGACGCTCTTGTCCTTCTTCACCATGAGCGACATCCACATCACCGACAAAGAGTGCTCGGCTCAGGTTCTCGCACTGGGTTATCATTATCCGGAGCCTTACACGGTAGATGGAGTATCCGCAGGCAATTCGTCGTGTTATTCGGGTACCGTACTCTATACGACCCATGTCCTCGATGCCGCTGTCCAGACGATCAACGCCTTGCACAAGCAGGAGTCGTTTGATTTCGGCATCAGTCTCGGCGATGCGGTCAACAACAATCAATACAACGAACTCAGATGGTATATCGATGTCCTCGACGGCAAGCTGATCACCCCGAGTTCCGGGGCTCACATAGGAGCCGACGGCATTCTTTATCAAAAGCCATACCAGGCAGCCGGACTCGACAAATCGATCAAATGGTATCAGGCCATCGGGAACCACGATCAGTTCTGGCTGGGCTCCACCCTACAAACCGATTACACCCGAAGCACCCATATCGGATCCGATGTCCTCAATATCGATCCGATTAATTATTCACCCCCAAATTGGTCTCAAATCCTTGGCAATCGTGGCTACTACATGGGTGTCGTCGATGGCTCCACGGAATTCGGGGACGTCATATATGCAGGACCGGAATCGCATTATGCCACTCCCCCTCGGATTGCCGCCGATTCGAGTCGCCGTGCGCTCTCGACGGGCGAATGGATGAGCGAATTCCTCAACAGCACGTCCAGACCCGTCGGCCACGGGTTCACTCAGCAAATGATCAACAACGAATTTGCCTGCTATCACTTCTATCCCAGGGCCGATATCCCCATCAAGGTCATCGTTCTCGACGATATCGACAAGTCCGGCAGCGCCTATGCCGCTCTCGACCAAAGCCGTTACGAGTGGCTCGTAAGTGAACTCGAAGATGGTCAGAATGCGGGCGAACTTATGATCATCTGCGCGCATATCCCGATCAATCCCTACGCGCAAATGCCAATGCAGAGTCCGGCTAAATACATGAATATCTGGGCGCCGTCTGCTGCTGTAACTCAGCAGAATCTGCTCGATACACTCCACAGCTATCCAAACCTCCTGATGTGGATCGCAGGACATGTCCACCGCAACACCATTACTCCACAGCCATCATCCGACGGCGATCTCACAAAGGGCTTCTGGATGGTCGAAACACCATCGTTAAGGGATTTTCCTCAACAGTTCCGTCGCTTCAAGATCGTTCGCAACAGTGACAATAGTATCTCTACCTTCGTGCTCTCTGTCGATCCCGCCGCCAATCCGGCCACTCTCGCAGACGGATCATCATCCCCCGCATTGATGTCGCGATCGTGCGGGATCGCAACGCAAGAGATATTCGGGTGTTATTCAGCCTCGGTCAAGAAGAACTATTCTAATCTCGATATAGCGCAGGGAGCCGGCATGGATAACTCTTCCGGGGTATACAATGCGGAGCTTGTCAACCAGTTAACCCCTGCAATGCAGGATAAAATCGGTAAACTCAAGCCACGGCGCCAAAACCGTTAACCGCTAGAGGATGTCTTATTAGAATACCAGGTTTTTCCGTGGATTTCCGGATTTGAAACGTAACCGATCAAGCGGGTTTCCAAAAGGTAAAAAATGAGAAGAAGAAACGGATATACGCGTTGGCTGCTCATAAGCATCGCGGCATTCATCTGCATGGCGATGGTCCTCTGGAGCTCCTCTGTTTCGCAGGCCGCGTTCTTCAACCTGCACGACTTCAAGCCTGAGGCTTCCCAAGGCGATGGGGGATACCCGCAAGGCTCTTTCGCCCTCTCGGGGTCCACCCTCTTTGGGATGACAGCTTTTGGGGGCTCCAGCCACCATGGCACGATTTTTCAGATCAACACGGACGGCTCCGGTTACCGGGTGCTGCACAATTTCAACGGCGGCACAACCGATGGAGCCTATCCTTATGGCTCCCTCATCCTTTCGGGGTCCACGCTCTACGGGATGACTTCCGGGGGAGGGGCCAACGGGGGCTACGGCGCCATCTTCAGGATGAACACGGACGGCTCCGGCTACCAGGTCCTCTACAGCTTCAGCGGAGGCTCAACCGATGGGGCTGCCCCTTACGGTTCCCTCACCCTCTCGGGGTCCACCCTCTACGGGATGACCTCGAGGGGAGGCGCCAACGGGGGCTACGGTACGATTTTCCAGGTAAACACGGACGGCTCCGGATATCGAATCCTGCACGACTTCCACACTGGTAATACAAGCGATGGGGAAGGTCCTTGCGGAGATCTTACCCTCTCGGGATCCACCCTCTACGGAATGACCAACTACGGAGGGGCTAACGACAACGGCAATATTTTCAAGATCGAAACGGACGGAACAGGATTCCAGGTTCTGTACGACTTCAGCGGCAGCAACGATGGGGCTTATCCTTACGGTTCCCTCGCCGTTTCCGGGTCCACGCTCTACGGGATGATGCAGTATGGAGGCGCAAACGGAGGCTACGGTACAATCTTTCAGATCAACAAGGACGGCTCCGGGTTCCATGTAGTGCACAGCTTCAGCGGTAGCGCAACCGATGGTTCCACCCCTTATGGATCTCTTACCCTTTCGGGCTCCACCCTCTACGGGACGACTTCCGAGGGAGGTTCCGGCAATAGTGGCATTGTTTTCTCACTGACCGACTCCGCCACGAAAAGCCTGCTCTGGTCGGGAGAGGGCGGGTCCGCGAGCATCTGGACCCTCGACAGCTCCAATGGAGGGATAACCTACGTTAACCATGGCCCTTACGGCGGGTGGACTCCGGTGAGCTACACCGTTAACCCCGATGGAACGAGGACCCTGCTCTGGTCGGGAGAGGGCGGGTCCGCGAGCATCTGGACCCTCGACAGCTCC
>CAYOVG010000263.1:0-10424 GCA_964407285.1 uncultured Syntrophobacteraceae bacterium | reverse complement strand
AACCGGTCGATTGACCTTTTTCTTTCTATTTCAAAGTATTAGCGGGTGAGCACCGAACTTTGCAGGTCCGGGCAATATTTCCGGGGAGGGTGCGGTGTGGACCTGGATGGGGGTATGCTGCTTGTTGGTGGTTTTCATACCTCCCACCCACGAAATGGTCCGATCTCCGCTCCGGTTGTGGTTTTCAATCACTACCCCATTTGACGACGAATACTGCTGCTACCAGCCGTTGCGTCCACCCGGACCACCCGGCAAGCCGATTATGAAAGTCGCCCCCTTCCCCGGTTCGCTCCTGGCCGTAATGCTTCCCCCGTGCCGCTCGACGATCTTCTTACAGATGGCGAGGCCCATGCCGGTACCTTCAAACCTGCTGGTTCTCCCGTGCAGCCGTTGAAACGGAACGAATATTCTGTCGAGATATTTCACCTCGAAACCGATGCCGTTGTCTTCAACGACGATCTCGTGGCAACGCCGTCCATTGCCGGCGGCGACTCCCGAGACCCTCACGAAAGGCTTTTCATCCTCCTTGTGGAACTTGAGCGCATTGCCGATCAGGTTCTGGAAAAGCTGGTACATCTGGCGGGGGTCGGCGCGGACGTCCGGAAGGTCTCCGACCTCCACCCTTCCTCCCGTCTGAGCGATTCTTACTTCCAGGTTCGACAGCACCTCCCGGACCAGGTCGTTCAACTTTATCTCGACAAGCGGCTCTGCCTTCGTGTCCACGCGGGAGTAGTGAAGAAGCCCCTCCAGGATGGACTGCATCCGGTGGGTGGCGCTGAGCATGCGCTCCACGTAGTCCCGTCCTCCCTCTCCGAGACCGGAGCCGTACTTGTCCTTCAAAAGGTTGCCGAAGGTCCTGACCTTGCGAAGGGGTTCCTGCATGTCGTGCGAGGCTATGAATGCGAACTCCTGCAGGCACTGGTTGCTCTGCTCGAGCTTCTTCATATAGATTTTGAGCTGCTCTTCGGCCTGCCTGCGCTCTATGTTCTCCATCCGCAGTGCCTCGTTGGCCCTTGCCAGTTCCTCGGTCCGTTCGGCAACACGCATCTCGAGTTCCAGGAACATGTGAACTTTGCTCAGGAGCAGCACGGGATGGTAGGGCTTGGTGATGAAATCGACCGCTCCGGCCTCGTAGCCCCTGAAGATGTGATATTCGTCGGAATAAACCGCCGACAGGAAAATCAGGGGAAGCCTCCTCGTTTTGTTTTGGCTCCTCAGGAGTTCGGCCAGTTCGTAACCGTCCATATCGGGCATCTGGACATCCACGACGGCCAGGGCGAACTCGTGGCGCAGGGAAGCAATAAGGGCCTCGTTGCCGCTGCCCGCCTTGATAATCTCCGCGCCCGTCTCACCGAGAATTTTCTCCAGCGCGTAAAGGTTCTCCGGCCTGTCGTCAACGATAAGAATTTTGGCGTTCTTCATGTCTGCGGTTCCTGTGAGATCTCCTCGTCTGGTTTACTTGATGTCTTGCGGTATATCCGGGCTGCTTCGTCGACCACCTCGAATGAGTCCCTTATGCCGGTGAACCGGAGGTCCTCGCTCGACCCGAGGCACAAAAATCCGCCCTGGACGAGGCTGTCGGCGAACAGCCCCAGGACCCGGTGTTGAAGCTTCTCCGAAAAGTAGATGAGCACATTGCGGCACAGGACCAGGTGCGCCTCGGTAAAGACCTCATCGAGGGCCAGGTTGTGATTGGCGAACACAAGGTTTCTCTTGAGCGAAGGATCCATCGTAACAGAGCCGTAATGGGCATGGTAGTATTCGGCAAATGAACTCTTTCCTCCCGCTTGCTGGTAGTTTACCGTAAACCGCCTCGTCCTGTCTATGGAATAGATGCCCTCCTTCGCCCTTTCGATGGCGGCATCGTTGAAATCGGTGGCGTAGATGGTGGACCTCTCGTAGAGGCGCTCCTCCTCGAGGAGGATGGCCAGCGAATAGGCCTCCTCGCCCGTTGCGCAACCCGCAACCCACGCTTTGACGAAAGGACGGCCGCGCAGCCGGGGAACGACGTTCTCTCTCAGGCTTCGGAAGACGGGCGGGTCCCTGAACATCTCGCTCACGGTGATCGAAAGATCGAGCACGAGCTTTCTGAAGATGGACTCGTCGTGCAATATCCCGGCGGTGAGATGGGTGACCGTATTGAATTTCTCCCTGGCGACGAAGTCGTCTATCCGCCTTTCGACATGGCTACGCGAGTACTTGCGGAAATCATGCCCATAGCGTTCGTAGATCGCCGTAAGCAGCAGATCGATTTCAATTCTCCTGATCCCGGTCTTATCCATACGGCCTACCGGTACATCCACACCCGCATCAGGGAAAGGAGGCGCTTCACATCGACCGGCTTCTTGAGGTAGTCGTTCGCTCCCGCTTCAATGCACCGCTCGCGGTCTCCCTGCATCGCCTTGGCCGTAAGGGCGAGAACAGGGAGCTTTCGGAACTCCTCCCGCGCCCTGATCCGCCTCATCGTTTCGTATCCGTCCAGTACGGGCATCATGATATCCATCAGGACCAGGTCCATGTCCGGATGCGTTTCCAGCATCTCCAGCGCTCGCTCCCCGTTCTCGGCCTTGATGGTCTGGACGCCTTTCTCCTCCAATACCCTCGCGAGGGCGAAAACGTTTCTCATATCGTCATCGACGATGAGGACCCGCTTGCCTCTGAACATGACGTCGGGGTCGTGGAGGTCCAGGATGACCCGCCGCTGCTTCTCCGGCATCTTCTCGATCGCCCTGTGCATGAAAAGCGACGCCTCGTCGAGGAGCCGTTCCCGGGACCGCTCCCCTTTGAGGATCACCGATTCCGTGCACCCGCGGATCTCGTATTCCTCCTCCCGCGTAAGCTCCCTCGCGGTGTAGACGATCACCGGCGGGAGGACCGCCCCCTCGTCGGCCTGCACCCTCCGGATCACCTCGAGCCCGTTCATGTCGGGGAGTCCCAGGTCCAAAATCATGCAGTCGTACCTCCCGGTTTGAAGCGCCGCTACGGCTTCCTCTCCGTTCCCCGCTTCGTCCACTTCGACGTCCATTCCGTCCGCCAGCAACCGGGCGATATGCTCCCGCGTCGCTTCCTCGTCCTCTACCACCAGGAGCCGCCTGACGTCCCTGTTGAAGAGCGCTTCGAGTTTGTGAAACACCGCATCCAGGTCTTCCCTGGAAGCCGGCTTCAGGAGAAAGCCGACGGCCCCGCGCCTCGAGGCGTCCTCGCTCTCTTCCTCCATTACGGAAATAATGTGGACGGGAATATGGCGCAGATCTGGATTGTCCTTGAGGTGCTCGAGGACGGACCATCCGTCCATGCCGGGGAGCCGGATATCGAGGAGGATGCCCTTGGGAGCGAACCTGGCCGCGAGATCGAGCCCCTCTTCGCCGGTTGCCGATACCAGGCGTTTGTACCCCCTCTCACGGCACAGGTTCGCCAGCGCCCCGGCAAAACCCGGATCGTCTTCGATAATGAGGATTGCCGAATCCCCCCCGTTCATCGTATCCCTGTCGTCGGAAAGGGCCGGGACGGCAGGGGCGATAAGGGCCGCTGGGGCCGGACTCCGGCCGTCATCACTGGTGTAGGGCCTTGCCGGAAGCAACGGTAGCTTTTCCGCCTCTTTCCTTGCGCTCCTCGAGGGAAGGGTGACGGTGAATGTGGACCCTGCTCCCTCTTCGCTCTCCACCTCGATTTCTCCTCCAAGAAGCCTTGCGAGCTTCCGTGAAATGGCAAGCCCCAGGCCGGTCCCCCCGTACTTTCTCGCCGTCCCGCCCTCGGCCTGCCGAAAAGCTTCGAAGATGATCTCCCGCTTATCGACCGGAATACCGATGCCCGTGTCGATCACGGAAATCTCCAGCGCGTCTTCGCCGAAAAGCCCTGTCCGGCCGTCAGCCGGGCGGCCGAAACGCACCTGCACCGATCCCTTCTCCGTGAACTTGACGGCGTTTGAAACCAGGTTTCTGAGTATCTGTTCGAGCCGCAACCTGTCCGTTTCGATCCGGGCGGGGGAGCCTTCGGAAACCGTGACGTCGAGCAGCAGGTCCTTTTCCCGCGCGACATGCTCGAATCCCTTCCTGACGCTCTCCGCAAGCTCCACGATCCCGACGGGTCGGGCCTCGATATCCACCCGGCCCGCCTCGACTCTCGAAAGGTCGAGAATCTGGTTGATGAGCGAAAGCAGGTCTTCTCCGCTGCCATGGATGATCTGCGCCGACTTGACCTGTTCCGGGGTGAGATTTCCCTCCTTGTTCTCCGCAAGGAGCAGCGCCAGGAGGAGCATGCTGTTCAGAGGCGTTCTGAGTTCATGGGACATATTGGCGAGAAACTCCGACTTGTACTTGCTTGCCGCGGCGAGCCGGCGGGCGCTCTCTTCCGCCTCCATTCGGGATGTTTCCAGGGCTTTGTTCGTTTCCTCGATATCCTGCTTCCGCCGCTCCAGGTGAAGGTTCGTCTCCTCCAGTTCCCTTTGCTGAATTTCGAGTCTTTGCTGCGACCGTTCGAGCTTTTGAGTCTGTTCCTCGAGCACCTGGTTCATCTGCCGCAGCTCCTCCTGCTGGGTCTGCAGCTCCTCGGCCAGGGCCTGTGAGCGCGCAAGCGCCCCGGCGAGCGCTTCTCTGCTCCGGGCCGTCTCCACGTTGATCCCGACGGCGGGCATGACCTGCCTCAAGTACTCGAGTTCCAGTTCGGACGGCTCTTTCAGAAACCCCAGTTCGACCACTCCTTTCACCTTCCCGTCGAAGAGGAATGGACTCAGGACCAGGCTTTTCGGGCACGTGTCGCCCAGCGCGCACGACACCTTGATGTAATCTTCGGGAATGGAGTGAACTACCATGGGTTCCGAGCCGAGGGCCGCCTGCCCGACGAGTCCCACGCCGGGCTTGAAGCGTTCAAAGGATTCTCCGGCGTACGAGTAGGCGTACTTGCCGGCAAGGGAAAGAGCGGGGGTCGATTGCTCGCCGTCGAGGACGAAAACGGCGCCGATCCGGGCGTCGAGGTAAGTTGCGGTCTCCCGGATCACATGCGCGCATAGGTCGGATACGTCCACCCTTCCGTGCATGGCGTCGTTGAGCCGCGCGATGCCCGTCTTGAGCCAATCACGCTCGTTGAATTCGTCACGGGCGCGCCGCAGGGCCGCCTGCATTTCCCGGATCGAGGCGGCGAGCTTCCCCGTTTCATCGCCCTCCTCCACCTGGACCTCCGTATCCAGGTCTCCGGCGGCGATGGACCCGGCCACCTTCACCATGGAATTGATATTGCCGCTGATGGAGCGGGCGACGTAGAGCCCTACGGACACGGCTATGAGGATACTCACGGAGGAGAGGCCGAATACGGTTAGAAAGGCGATGAGCAAATACCTGCGGCTCGTCGCCTGCGCCTGGTCGAGCGAGGCGTCGGTCCTTTTCATCAAGTCCGACAGTATCCGCGAGGCGTTGTCATAGGCTTCCCTCCCTCTCGCCATGGAAAGCTCGATCGCTTTGCGGTTGATCTCTCTTGCCGGGCCCTCCCCGGGCGATGCCTCCCATTCCTCGAGCACCAGTCTTTCGGCCTCATCGTTCACCTTCAGGAATTGGGCATAGGGGATCTTGAATTCCCTTATCATCACCCGGTCTTCCTCGTCGGCAAGCCTCTCGAGCCCGGCGAGGTCGTCCTGGAGAACCGTCCGGTACTGCGAGAGGTGCCTTCTGAAGCGCTCGACATCGTCGGGATTCAGAGCGAGGATGAGGTTCTTTTGCGCCCTGTGAATTTCGAGCAGATCGCTGTTTATGTAGCCCGCCAGCTTAATCCTCCCGGCGTCCACTTCCGCGACGTGGTCCAGCCGGTCGTTCACGGACCGGAGGAGGTAGACGCATGTGAGAGACACGAGCAATTGCAGGACGACAACGATCGCCAATATGAAAAGGAGTTTGTTGCGTATGGAAAGTTGTTTCAAAAAGGTCATCGCTTCCCTCCGTTCACCTGCCTGATCCTGGAAATCCTTTCTTTCTAACCGGTTATCCGGGGTTCAAGTATAGCAGCTTCGTGCGTTCGTTGCTATCTCGATTGTGGCGGGGCGGGGCGGGAGGAGGGGCGGATGACGAAGACGATGATGCGCCGCCGGATTCAGGCGGCAATTTGGCTTACATTGGACACTAAAACAGGAATCTATTCGAGAAGAGGGGCGGGGTTTGATTTGCTGCAACCGTTCGGCGGCTGACGTGCGGAAGACCTATTATACGTCCTTGCGCACATCACCCGCCGAACGGCTGTTTTTGCCGGCCGGTTAGTTCCTCATTTCCCACTTGCGGCACTTGTATTTCTCGATTTCCTTCTGATTGGTGGGGAACCGTCCGCAGTTGAAGTAGCGCCAGAGGAAGGTGTTGTAGCTCATGCAGGTGCGCGTCTTCTTGTCCATCAGGGGACAGCTCAGGATATCGCAGCACACGCCGCAGTACCCGCACGACTCGCCGTGCTCCCACTCGGGAGAAATCCTGACGAGCGTGCGGTCAGGGGCCGAAGCGGGCGGCGCGGTCAGGGGAACGGACTGGAGGAACTCTCCGCGAAGCATCATGAAGAACAACCGGTACGCATGGATATTCACCCGCCAGCCAATACCGAGGTAGTTCCAGAACCGCCACGAACCGAAGAGAAGATAGCTGGAAAGGAATGGAACCAGGTATCCGCCGACCACGGTCACCATGGAAAAGACCGTCCATGTATAGAAGAACAAGCGGAAAGAAGCCCATTTGCATTTATTCGCAAAGTCCGTTATCCATTCCGCATTGATCGTGTTGTCGCCGACATTCACATTTATTCTCTTAAGAGCAGAAATTATGCCGTGCACCACAACTCCTTTCTTGTGCAGGTACCGATTTAAAAACGAATCCCACCCTCTCGGGGTGATTTCCGACCAATTGCCGCTGCCGGGGACTTCCACGAGAGATGAAAATACCCCGTGGGTTTACGAGGACCCGGACTCGCAACCCGCAACCCGTAAACGTTCAATCACCAGGCAGTCCTTTCCGGGGCCGTCACACGCCCGCGGTCTTGAAAGCCTGGCCGACGATCTCCCGTGCTTCCTCCTGGATTTGGGCCAGGTGTTCTTTTCCCTTAAAACTTTCGGTGTAAATCTTGTATATGTTCTCGGTCCCCGAAGGCCGGGCGGCAAACCACCCGTTCTCGGCGACGATCTTTACGCCGCCGATGGATGCGCCGTTGCCCGGAGCCTCGGTCAGCCGGGCGAGGATCTTCTCGCCTGCCAGCGTGGAAGCGTCTATAGCGTCGGGTGTGAGTTTCCCCAGGACCGCCTTCTGCTCCGGGGTCGCAGCCGCATCGATCCTCTCGTAGACGGGGCTTCCGAACATCTCCGTAAGCTCCGCATAGTGTTCGGCGGGGTCCCGTCCGGTCCTGGCGCAAATTTCCGCGGCCAGCAGATCGAGAATGATGCCGTCCTTGTCGGTGGTCCAGACCGCGCCGTCCATTCTCAGGAAAGATGCGCCCGCGCTTTCTTCGCCCCCGAAACCGTAGGAGCCGTCCAGCAGGCCGTCGACGAACCATTTGAAACCGACCGGAACTTCCGAGAGCTTCCTGCCGAGGCGACCCGCAACCCGGTCGATCATGCTGCTGCTCACCAGGGTCTTTCCGACGGCGGCATCGCTTCGCCAGCCGGGACGGTTCCGGAAGAGATACCAGACGGCCACCGACAGGTAATGGTTGGGGTTCATGAGCCCCGCGCTCCGGGTCACGATGCCGTGCCGGTCGCTGTCGGAATCATTGCCGAAGGCGACGGCGTACCGGTCCTTGAGTCCGATAAGACTCGCCATGGCGTAAGGGGACGAGCAGTCCATCCTGATTTTGCCGTCCTTATCGACGGTCATGAACCCGAAGGTGGGATCGACCACCGGGTTGACCACATCGATATCGACTCCGTAGGTCCTGGTTATGGGTTCCCAAAACGGAAGGGCCGCCCCTCCCATGGGGTCCACGCCCATCCTGATCCCCGAGGACTTTATGGCGTCCATGTCCACGACATTGCGCAGGTCCTCGACATAGGGCCGGATGAAATCGTACCGACGGGTCGTTGCGGCCGCAAGGGCCTTCTCGTAGGTAATCCTGCGCACCTGTGCGAGGTTCTCCCCCAGGATTTCGTTCGCCCTGGCTTCAACCCATTTGGTCACGGCCGTGTCCGCGGGGCCGCCGTGAGGCGGGTTGTACTTGAAACCGCCGTCGTCGGGCGGGTTGTGGGAGGGCGTGATCACTATGCCGTCGGCAAGACCGGCCGATCTGCCGCGGTTGTACACCAGGATGGCGTGGGAAACCGCCGGGGTGGGAGTGTAGGTGAGTCCTTCCTGTATCATGACGTTTACGCCGTTGGCGGCGAGGACTTCCAGGGATGTGGCGAAACTGGGCTCCGACAGGGCATGAGTGTCCATCCCGAGGAACAGCGGACCGTCGATGCCGTTGGCCGTCCTGTAATCGCAAATGGCCTGGGTCACGGCAAGTATATGGTCCTCGTTGTAGCTGTTTTTGAACGAAGATCCCCTGTGCCCGGAAGTCCCGAACTCGACGCGCTGGGACTTATCGGATACATCCGGATGCCTTGCGTAGTAGGCCGTTATCAACCGGGGAACATTGACCAGCAACGACCTGGGCGCCGGTTTCCCCGCCAGTTCATGCAATGCCATATGAATGAGCCTCCGTTGTGCCCCTTGCGCGGGAGACGTGCAATCCCGTATACTCCGAAATTCTTCCCGAACACCGCTATCCGCCTTTGCTTCCTTTTGCCGGCGGGGTTGATCGCCGGCAGCCGGGATCGGTATTTATATCCGATTCTTCCGTGCAAATCGACTGCTGAAGGCTTCAACAGCGGGCGGGACCTCGGCAAATAACAATATCCAGTAGATGTTAATGTCGAAAATGTCCGGTGCAATACTGCCGGGCAATCCCACGCGCTTCATTCCCCGCCTCGGCGGTTTCGCTCGGGCATGGTTCATAGGCCATGACCTCGAGGCAACGCTCGAGAGGACTCACCGTCATTCGGACTTGCCGCCATTCCCGCGCCGGCGGGATTCCGGGCTTTTCGAAATTTCCCGGACTCCCGCTCCCCGCCTGCGCGGGGACAAGCTTCGCGGGGGCGACGGCTCAAGTGTTACCCCGTTTCGAACCATGCCTTCGCTCGATACGGCTCGGGGCCGGAAGCGGGAATGCCGCGCCTGTTCTCACCTGTATCCTTACCCCGTCCCGGCCGAGCATCAAACCCCGGTTACTACTGTAGTGAGGCCGAATTGTCAAATATGAATATTTAATGTATATGGTATGCGGATAGTTATAATGCATGGAACACTATTGTAAGGAAAGCCCGTAGATGATCATGCGCCTGTCCAGTGGCTTCGAACTGTCCGTTTCTCCTATCTTTTTTTGGGAAGACCGGCGAGAGGAGCTTCTAAAAATACGAACCCGGGGGGCCTTTCATCCCCTCCATCCCACGACGCGCTTGTGCCTGGAACTCCTGGCCGGGAACATCGGAGTGGAGGAGGGGGGAAGTCCGCCGCAGAACGTGCTGGATGCGGGTTGCGGCTCCGGGATTCTCGCTCTCGCCGCGGTAAAAATGGGAGCCCGTCGAGCCGTCGGCTTCGATATCGACCCTAGATCGGTTCAGGTATCGAGGGAGAATGCAGAGCGAAACGGCCTCGACGCCGCAACCTGCTGGTTCAGGGGGAGCACCGGGGCGCTGAAGGGGCGGTTCGACCGCGTGCTGGCCAATCTCCCCCGTGCGGTCATCCTGGAGTTGCTCGACGACCTGGTAAGGCTCACCGCCCCCGAGGGCCGCATCGTCCTTTCCGGATTTCACGACATCGACCGGCGCGCCGTCGAGGAGAGGTTGAATGCGCACGGCATGGAGGTGCTGAATTCCCTTTCCGCCGATCTTTCCTTTTGCGCCGAACCGCCGACGGGAAGTTTTACCTGGATAGCCCTGGAAGCCCGCCGCCGCGCAATTCCCGCAGCCGGGTCGAATCCCGTTCTCCCGCCCGGCCGCAATGGCCGGGCCCGGTAATGGGAGATCATACATACGCCGCCCGAGGCGATGGCGCCCATGGCCAACTGCTTATGTCGGGGAACACCGAGCTTGCCTACGAGCAGGATATCCAGGGGAGCGTTGAGCATTCTCGCCGCTTGAAAGGCGACGGGGACGCCTCCGCGCGGCAGAGCCGACACGATCGCGTCCGGATTGTTCGCATGGGAGGAGAGCCTGCTTGCAGGCCTCCTGGCGGCTTCAAATCGATTTTCAAACAACGGCGTAATCACAGTCTCCTCCTCCTAACCGGGGAATCGGGCTTTCAATGGCCCCCATCCCGGAAATGCGGCCTCTCCCGAGAGCGATTTCCGGGCTACGGGAACCGACTCGGTTTTAGGTGCCTCACGCATCGGTTTCACGAGGGAAAGACACATAGCCGCCCTCATGGCCACAA
>CAYOVG010000262.1:0-10434 GCA_964407285.1 uncultured Syntrophobacteraceae bacterium | reverse complement strand
TCTACCATTTCCCAAGCTAAATTGCGAGCTTACGCCTACCCAGAATTGTCAAATTGTTTGAGTTCATCGGGTATCGACGCAGACCGTCTACCGCAGTCGATGCCGACAGGAGATACTTATGAAAGAGAGAAATTCCGAGAGATCCGCAAAAAGGATACGGGGGTCGGCGGTCAGCACATGGAAAGCAACGGTTCTGGCTCTCGTTGCACTCGTGTTCGTGGTCACACCGGCGCAGGCGCAACAATCCGCCGGCCGGCAAAACAATCAAAACCAGCAGACCCGCGTACAGTTGGACCCTGAAAAGTGGATTTGGATTGGTTACGATAGAAACAATGACGGCATGATCGACGGCTACGAGTATCTGTCCGTGTATGATCTCGAAACCGCACGCAAGAGCAGTCGGGAACGGATGGATTTGAGTTCCAATGGCCAGTCCCGCGGTACCCGGTTTCAGGATCAGTCTCAATCCCCATCCTATATGCAGAGTCGGCAATCCCGAGAAACACGGCAGTTCAGCGACTCTCAGCAGATGAGCGCTCAGGACCGGATGCAGGACCGGGCAGCCCGGATGGATCGCCTGGAAGGTCGGATACAGAGCACGCGGACAGTGACTCTTTCACAACTCAACGAGAGGCACGCGCTCGCGAAAGTGAAGACGCAGGACGGAACGATAGCCAGGGTGGATCTGGGTCCTCAGCGACAGATCAAGAAGCTGGACCTCAAGAAAGGCGACCAGGTCGTACTTATGGGTAGCGGTGGTAAAATCAACGACATACCCGTTTTTCTGGCGCAACGGATTCAAACGGACGGCCGGACTTTGAACATCGCTCGTGCTCCCGGCAAGGAAATGCACAGGTACAACGCCGAGGTGCTCAACACGCGGACCGCTTCGTTCAGCGGAAAGAATCTTCCCGATCAGCAGTTTGCAAGGGTTCGTCTCGAAAACGGCCGGACGACCATAGTCGCCCTGGGTCCGGCAAGCGACATGACCGGCCTGAACATACAGCCGGGGCAGAAAATCGCGATGCTGGCTCATACGGCCGACATACAGGGGAAGCGGGCTCTCGTGGCCGATGAAGTCTTTGCGGGCGGGAAACTGACCGCCATAAAATGGTCCGGTTCCGCCGATGCGGGCGGCAGCGCGGGCGGTAGCGGTCGCACCGGCAGTGAGGCAGGTAGCGCAAGTGGCGCAGGCGGTCGGCAGCAGTCCACAGAGCAGTAACGAAGAACGAGGGCGCAAGTCAATGCCGGCTGCTGTGTGTCGGTATTGAGACAACACGGCGAACCGTGTAAAGGATACATACGTCTATCATCTCCACCCGAAGGAGAAGATCGAGCCCGACCGGGGTCTATCTTCTCCTTCGGGAATTGGGCTGAACCGCACTTCATTACGCTTTCATCGGATGAGCGGCCGGAGCGCCGGTTTTTCCGGCAAGGAAGAAGGTCCTCCCGATCATGATGTCGCCGGTCATTCCGAGGTCCCGGCGGGCATCGAACGAAGCGCATTCAGCAAACCCGGCTTCCCTCAACGCCCTTTCGACATCTCCGGGGGCGTGGCACTTCTGGAAGAGCGTTACATCCGAACGACGCCATTTCCCATGTTCCGTATCCCGTTCCGAGCTCTGTGTTGAACCTTGCTCTTCAAGTTCTCGATGTTCTCCGGCTTCCCCGGATTCTCCATGGAGGAGTTGGAACATCGTAATGTCGGTCCGCCCGATTTTCCGCGCCGTGTCGAAGCCGCCCCGGACCACGCAGACGTTGTCCGGTTCGACGATGGCCGAGGATTTTCCCCACATTGTAGTGTAGGCTTCCTCCATGTTGAGGTCGAAGAACAGGGTTCCTTCATCCACCAGGACGTCATGCGCATTGCGAAAAACCTGGACGAGCTCCTCTATTCGCATCACGTGATTGAGGCTGTCAAAGGTGGATACGACGGCGTGAAAACGGGCGGGCAGGGAGAAGGAGCGCGCATCCATCGCAAAGAATTCGCACTCCGGGGCATTGGCGCGGGCGAAGGCGAGCATCTCTTCCGACCCGTCGATTCCCGTCACGGAATAGCCACGCGCGGCAAGGACGCGGGTCAGGTGTCCGGTCCCGCAGCAAAGATCCAGGATGCGGGCCCCCGGAGGGATGCGAACCGACAGCAGGTTCTCGATGACGGCCAGGGCTTCGCCGTGGTAACGCTCTCCCCAGTACCGGTCGTAGAACCAGGCGAGCCGGTCATACTCGGAGTACTTCTCCATTGCGGGCATACTCACGCCGCTCCTATCGCACGCTCGACTCCCGTCTCGGGGAACGCCTCGTCCTTGGAAGACCGTGAACCAGCCGCGAACGCCTGTCACCGGCCTTTCGGTTCGTCATCACGGGCGTCCGCGCCGCCGTCACCGGCCTTCGCTCCGTTGCCAGATCGGAATGCCGTCTTTGTACACTTCCCTGATCCGATGGAACGGAATGTTCAACAACTCCCCGTTCTCGTCCTCGATCTGAAAAGAGAAGCGATTTCCTTCTTCAAAGATAATCCTCTTGAAGGGAATGCGAACTACCCCACCCTCGACGTGATCGAGGTACCCGATTTCGAAGAAACCGGCTCCGAATTCCTTATCCCACCGTATCCTGCTCAGCAGGTCGCGAACGGGTATCATCGAAATGTCCTCCGGGTCCGGACCGCCTCAGCGAACCGGCGATTGCGCGCTTCCTCTCCACAGGACTCCGAGACCGATCTCAACAGCATGGAACGGCTCCATGCGCACGCGGTCGTTTTCACCATGGCTTCCAGGCATATTGAACGCCGCTTTGGGCATAGATCGGCATTTTGCAGATCTTGTCCACCTGGGCCGTGCTTGGGGACATTGCCTCTCAGACCCAATCCGGCACAACGGAGATCCAATTCGTATCCTCCTCGTCGGGGTACCGCTCCGGCTTTCAGCCGGCAAGATCCGGCACCAGAATATTGCCGGCCAGGCCGATTTCGGACTCAATCAGGATCACCCGGCCGCCCGGCCCCCCGCATTATCCGAACTGATACGGAGGCCTTATCTTGCCGCCCAGCGCGGATGCAGCATAGACATGCTTCCTGCCCGGTCTCGGGTGAGCATACAGATCGCCTCCAATGATCTCGCCGGTCATATTCCCCGGGATAGCGCAGAGGTCTTCATAGGTTGTATTCTTCCTTGCCGGCTCCGCCATCGGAATATTCTCCTTTCATTCTTATTCCATGGAGCGATAGTGATCTTTTCTTCTATTCTAAACAGTTCGATCGTTCCAGTGGAGAGAAAATATCCTCAAACTTCAACAAAAGTGTCGCCATCTGGGCAAAAGAGGCAGCCGCCATCACACTATGCTGGGTCCTTACGAGAAGTGGCTCCAATCCCTCTCTGTGTGTTAGCAGATTGCAGGCTCTCTCGATATTTCATGCAATGTCCTTTACCGCCTTGCCTCTCCATGCCTGATGTTGCGAATATAATGCGTTTGACAGCATCAACAACAGGTGCTATCCAAGACCAACACAGTAAATACATTTCACATCATTATCAACCGCCGGGAGCGCACGATGCGAAAACTAACGGACATCAACGCCCGAGAACTCGTCAAAGACCCAATTGTTTTCTTTGGAAAACTATACCAGTTGATCTGTTCGGATTATGATCAACTGTCCGGCAGCATCTACACCGACCCTGCTGCAAGAGCGCTCTTCGAGGATCTGAAAGTCGTTGCTTTCAACCATCTCCGAAAGGCTCTACTCCCTACGCGAAGCGCCTCCGGCAACGCCGCTGAACTTCAAGCCTTCATCGAACAGCACCGGGCGAACCGAGAGGACCATACCGTGTGCTGCCTGGCTCTTTTCAGCGCTCTCGGAGCCTACATCGGCCGCCATTACAACCAGGAGTTGAGATGCGCCAAAATCAAGGCGGGGAGCGCAACAATCACTTCCAGACCCTACAATCCAATCCACCAAAACACAGACAAACCCGTGCGAGAACACCGCGGTACCGGCATTCATAATATTACGGATGTATTCTCACATATCAGCATCATCCGGAGAACCAAACCGGTGGTAATTTTACGCCACAACGCGATGGTAGAGAACACCAATGCATTATTGAGAGAACGGATCAAGCAGGGATTGAGGATAGCGGTGACGCCCTTCATGGAGAATCTCAGATTCGTGGTTAGGTCCTGCATTGACTCATGGCCTCCTGATGCAGCCACTCCTTACTGGTTCGAAAGTATTTCGAACGGGGTTACCGCCAAAGCCCGTCTTTACCGTATTTTGAAGCGGTGCCTTCACGAACGAATTGCCGTTCTCGTCCTTCCCGAGCTTACTATAGATTCTAACTTGTTGAACGTTGTTAAGAACTGGCTTCGGAAAGTGAACTCCAAGAAGTTGGCCGCCGACGGAAGCGGTCTATTGCTGGTTGCAGCCGGAAGCTTTCACATGGGCGACACCCCGCACGATCGTTTTAACCTCTCTACGCTCTTGAACCATGGAGGCAAGGTACTCCTGGAACACCGCAAGATGAAGAATTTCGAAATCACGAAAGAGGATGTTAAGGCGGCGCCGAGTCTACAACAGACGTTGAAGATCTCACCAGAAGGCGGTCATGAGCGCATCAGACTCTCGAAAACTCTCAACTGTATCGACACGCCTCTGGGACGCATAGCGGTCTGTATTTGCATAGACTATTTCCACGAGGATACTCGCTCCGCGCTACAAAACTCGAGAGCCAATCTCTTCCTGGTGCCTACCATGTCCCCTACGGTCGATAAGTTCCACAACACCGCAAAATCGCTCGGGGATACGAACCTGTCGGCTGCATTCATCGCGAACAGCAGTTGGATCGCCAAGAAGGATAGTAACGGATGCATTCACAAGAAAGGGGCATCTTTCTGCTATGTCCCGGACCGCGAGGCGTCTTTTAAATCCTCGAAGTCCATTCGGAGCGATCATATTGAACTCCTTTACTTCGAGCTTAAAGTTAAGGAAGAATTAATCGATTATTCTTGACAGCGATTCAAGAATGGGAGTAGGTTAACTTCGAGTTAACCATAGGAGGGCGCTATGTCCGATACAATCAATGCTTCGACAATCCTTCAAACGGCGATGACGGCCAAAGATCCCGCGAAAGCTCTGCTGGACCTGGCGGCAAAGCTTCTTGTGAAGGGAGAGCGAAAGGGTCTGCGCGACATAGATGTGATGCTCGACGGCAGGTTCATAAACTTCGTCCGAAACGATGCGCTGGATGACTTGAGTTCATTTGCCTGTTCCGTAGTCGCCTTCATTGACAGTGAGAAGGGCGATAAACTGAAGTCAACCGAGAGCGGCAGGAGATTGTTCCACCGATGGGAGCACCTGCGTGATCTATGCGGTTTTGCCGTTGAAAATCGGGACCCCGATTTTGCCGGCCGCTTTGTTCGCTCGAGGAAGCACGGGGAGCGGCTTATGCAAATACTCCATGGGTGCAGAGAAGGGATTAGGCCCATGGATTTGGCCGAACAACTGGGCATCAGCCGGCAGCAACTTTCAAAGCTGTTGAGAGAATTTAAAACCGAAGACCTCATTTTGAGGGAGACGGTCAACGGTGTTACCTTTGTGAGATTGGGGTTCATCGGCAAGGCGTACATGCTGGAAAGAATGTCTGAATTCCCACCCGACGGCGCAAAAGAGTTCGATCCCTGGGATTCCGGGCGAACCGGCTTCCCGAACCCGAAGATTTCGCCCGAACCGGCTGGCAAAGCCCCGGATTTCGGCAGGTTTGTGTTCTGTGACCCGGATTCGGCGGGTGACGAAGTGGAACTGGCTGACCTCGATCAAGCAGCAATAGACGCTATCGCTGGAATGACCACGCGTCAACGCGCGAGCAGCTTTTTCTTTGCTACCGTTCACCATTGAGGACAAGGACGGCGTGACTGTGAATGGCAACACTCTTTTTGCGACATTTTACTCTTTCAAAGGCGGAGTCGGACGGACTCTTGCGCTTGTAAATACAGCCGTGTGGCTCGCTCACAAAGGCCATTCCGTCATCATCTGGGATATGGATGTGGAAGCCCCCGGGGTGCAGAACATCCCTTACTTCAAGCCCATGGAACAAGAAGCAGGTGGAATAAAGGGCGGTTTTGTCGATGTTGTCGCCGATTTCAAGGGAAATAAGTGCCGATGCCTGGATTCCCGCAAGTTTTCAGATTACCTGGTCAAACATCCTGAGAACCCGAGGCTCAGTCTTCTGCCTGCCGGCAGGCTAGACGACGAAGGTGATTATTCATCGAAGTTCTCGTCCATCGAGTGGGAAAAACTCTTCGGTGAGAAAAGGAAAGCCGGTTTTCTTTTGTTTGAGCTCATTCGCAAGGAGTTGCTGCGCCACAAGCCCGATTTTGTCCTCATCGACTCGCGAACGGGCTATACCGACATCGGAGGCGTCTGTTGCGTCCAACTGCCCGACGTGGTCTTTCTGGTTTTCAATTACGGGAGTCAAAACCTGCGGGGTACGCGAATCGTGCATAGCTCCCTCACCGACAGGGATGCCATGAAGGTCGCCCGCACGGGAAGAGAACTCAAGGTCTATCGGGTTGCCTCTATGGCGCCGTCCGACCGGCCGGACCTGCGGGAGGAAAGGCTGAAGGAATGGAATGCATTCAACCTCCGGCCACACGTGGAGGTTTCCTACAACCCGCAAGTCGCTTTCGACGAAACCGTCTGGATGGCTAAATATCCGGACCATGTGTTCTGTTCCGGTTACAGGGAGATCGCAAAGATCCTGACGGAAGAGAGGCTAAGCATTCCCGTGCCCGCGGAAGCGACGGGCAAAGGGAGCAGCCCTCCTAATCCGCGTATTCCCGGGTACAGTATGGAGAGTGGATTCGAGTCTCTAGACAAGCATAAAAATTTTGAGCGAATGGCAGCCGAGCTTTTCAAACTCATGGGTTACGAAGTCGAATTGGGAAGGCAGGTCGGCGGCGGCTGGATAGACATGTTCCTGACCATGAAGACCCAGATCGATGAACGTTGCTTCATCGTTGAGTGCAAAGAATCGGAACGGTATGTCGACAGGGATGTCGTGGAACAGGTCAAGAACGCCCTGGAGTCCGTCAGGAAGGAACTACCTTCGTGTCTTTCCATTATTGTGGCCCGGCGCGGCTTTACCAAAGATGCGCAAGGCTACGCCGCATTGCATAATATTACGGTCAAGGCGTACGACGAACTTTTGAACGGCCTCGTCAACTTCGACCGCTACATCGCCTATCTAAGAACGTTCTACGCCGGCACGGAACTCGAAAGAAACTACATTGAGCAGAACGTCATTGTCGAAGACACCGACCATCGGGCCCAGCCACTCTTGGATTATATCAAAGCATGGCTTGAGGGCTCTTCGGGAGGTTTTTTCACTTTGCTCGGCGATTTCGGGACGGGCAAGACATCCTTCACCAGAAGGCTGGCGCACGACATGGCTCTCGAATACGAGAGGAACCGGGCTGCGACCCCGGCGCCCGTCCTCATCAATCTTAAGGATGCGCGCAAGGCTTTGAGCCTCGAAACCATCCTTTTCGACCATTTCTCGAAGACGGCCCAGATGAGTGTATCACCCGAATCAATCCTCTTCCTCCTTCGTGAGGGAAAGATCTTGCTCGTCTTCGATGGTTTCGACGAAATGGCGACTCAAACCAGTGCTGCGCTCACCATGCAAAATTTCCAGGAGTTGTGCCGCGCCTTCTCGGGTAATGCCAAAATCATTCTCACCTGCAGGACGCACTATTTTAAAGACAGGACCGAGACGGAGGAAACCCTGCAAGCTGAAAGACAGGGCCTACCCGAGTCCTCCACGGAGCTTTACAAAGCGATCAAAGGCCGGGAAGGTTACGCCATCGGGTATGTCCAGGAGTTTACAGAAAGCCAGGTGGTGGAATATCTCAGGAAGGCTGTACCGGAAACCTGGGAGGAGGCATGGGCTACTATAGACGGCGTCTATAACCTCAAAGATCTTTCCTCCCGACCCGTGCTCCTGGACATGATCGTGAAGTCACTACCCAGAATCCAAGGCGGCGTCAACCGGATTCTGGCAGCGGACCTCTACGGAGCCTACGTACAGACATGGTTGGAACGAGATGACTGGCGACTGGAACTGACCCGTGACGGTCGTGAGCTTCTGGTGGAAGAAATCGCCGAGCGCTTATGGGAAGAGGATTCGGAAAGACTGCATTTCAGCTTCCTCGGAGATGTCCTGAAGGATTACCTGAAGGAAAAAAATCGAACCGTGACCCTGACCGATGTCGAACTGGCTTCATCAGAAGTCAGAACCGCATCGTTTCTTACCAGGAATGAAGAAGGCAACTATGGATTTGCCCACCGTTCCTTCATGGAATACTTTCTTGCAAAGCGAATTGCCCGACGGTTGAAGGGAGGCGATGTGCAATGCCTGGATGTGAGGCAACTCTCCAAAGAGATCATTCTCTTTCTAGGCCAGATGACCGACGCGGAGCTACTGGTGAAGACGACCGGAGAGATCCTCTCCCAATCCTACCGGAAGCGAATCTCCGAGAATGCCCTACACATTTTCTACTGGTGTGTGCGGTACCTACACTCATCTTGCGGCAACATCAAGGACTCCGAGGCGCTCAAGGTCCTTTTTGAAGAGTTACGCCCCACCAGAGTACTACTGGAGGGCGCTGTGTTGGACCGCGCGGAACTTGCTTATGTCGATCTGACCGGAGCAAAAATGGACAAAGCCGGGCTCAAAGACTCAATCCTTACAGGCGCCCGTCTCTCCCGAGCATCCTTGAGGGAAGCGGACCTTTCAGAAGCCAATCTCGATGGAGCAGATTGCTCGGGAGGGGATTTGTCCAATGTCACCGGCAGACATGCCCGGTTCAGGAAAGCCATTCTGCGTAATGCGAACCTCTCGGGCGCTAATCTCGAGGCCTGTAACCTGCTGAACGCCGACATGCATGGAGTGGATCTTACCGGAGCGAACCTGTTCCGGGCAGGACTTCTAAGGGCCGGTGTGGACGAACGGTGGTTGACAGGCACAAGACCGCAAGTGGTCGGGATGCCTGGGACCAAACTATACGATTTGCTTCCTCGCACCCATAGCGGTCATTCACGGGGTGTCAATTCCGTTGCTTTCAGCATCGGAGGCAGGAAGATTGCCAGTGGCAGTTGGGATCAAACCATCCGGTTATGGGATATCGAGAACGGCGAAGAAATCGCCTGCCTGGAAGGCCATTTCGGCGCCGTGAGTTCTGTTGTTTTCAGCCCCGACGGCAAGATGATCGCCAGTGGAGGCTGGGATCAGACCATTCGGCTCTGGGATACGAAAAACTGTAAGGAGATTAACTTCTTTGAGAGCCACTCCGGTGGTATTCTTTCTGTCTGTTTCAGTCCCGACGGCGAGAAAATAGCCAGTGGAAGTTCGGATTGCGCCATCCAGCTCTGGGATGTCGGGAGTGGCAAGGAAATTGCCTCAATGAAGGGCCATTTGGGTGATGTCAACTCAGTCTGTTTCAGTCCCGACGGCAAGAGGATCGCCAGTGGAGGTTCGGATTGCGCCATTCAGGTATGGGATGTCGAGAGTTGCAGGAGAATTGTTTCAATCACGGGCCATTCCGATGTTGTCGGCTCCGTCGCTTTCAGCCCCGACGGCAAGAGGATCGCCAGCGGAAGCTGGGATCAAACCGTACGGCTTTGGGATGTTGGAAGCGGCGAGGAACTAGCCTCTCTCAAGGGCCATTTCGGTGTCGTGTATTCCGTTGCTTTCAGCCCTGACGGCAAGAAGATCGTCAGTGGAAGCTGGGATCAAACCGTACGGCTCTGGGATACTGAAGTTGGCCAACAAGTCGCATACTCAGAGGGCCATACCGGTGTCGTGTACTCCGTTGCCTTCAGTCCTGACGGCGAGAAGATCGCCGCTGGAAGCAGTAATGGAACCATCCGGATCTTGGATGCCGAGAGCGGCAAAAGGATTGGTTCTTTGGAAGGGTACACTCACGCTGCCCGGTCCGTTGCTTTCAGTCCGGATGGCAATACAATAGCCGTTGGAAGTGACGATAACGCCATACGGCTCTGGGAAGCCGAGAATTGCAGGGAAGCCGCCATTTGGGAGGGCCATTCCGATGTTGTCGGCTCCGTTGCTTTCAGCCCCGACGGCAAGAGGATCGCCAGCGGAAGCTGGGATCAAACCGTACGGCTTTGGGATGTTGGAAGCGGCGCCAGAGTTATCTCATTGGAAGGTCATTCAGGCGTTGTCAATTCCGTCGCCTTCAGCCCTGACGGCAACAGGATTTCCAGTGGCAGCAGCGATAACACAATCCGGCTCTGGGATATCGTAAGTGGCAAGGGCCTTCTTCTGGCGGGCCACTGCGGCGTTGTCAGCTCCATTGCCTTCAGCCCTGACGGCAAGAGGATCGCCAGCGGAAGCTGGGACCAAACCGTACGGCTTTGGGATG
>CAYOVG010000261.1:0-10485 GCA_964407285.1 uncultured Syntrophobacteraceae bacterium | reverse complement strand
GACCCTCGAGGGCATGCTCAAGATGCTCAGGCGATTGATCGGAGAGGATATCGACCTGGCGTGGCTGCCCAAGGCGGGGCTGTGGCCGGTCAAAATGGACCCCTCCCAGCTCGATCAGATCCTGGCCAATCTCTGCATCAACGCTCGCGACGCCATTACCGGCGTGGGCAAAGTCACCATCGAGACGGGCAAGGCCGTTTTCGATGAAGCGTATTGCTCCGACAATCCCGGTTTCGTTCCCGGCGAATTCGTAATGCTGGCCGTAAGCGACAACGGCTGCGGCATGGACAAGGAAACGCTCGAACTCATCTTCGAACCGTTTTTCACCACGAAGGGCGTGGACCAGGGCACCGGCCTCGGGCTCGCCATGGTCTACGGCATCGTCAAGCAGAACAACGGGTTCATCAACGTGTACAGTGAACCGGGCCGGGGAACGACGGTAAAGATCTATCTGCAGCGCCACGCGCGGGACGACGCTCCGGGAATGAGTCCGACGAGCCGGGAGGGAGCGCTGCACGGCCGCGGCGAAACGATCCTTCTCGTGGAGGATGAACAGCCGATGCTCACCATGGCCGTAAAAATGCTGGAAAAACTCGGGTACGTCGTGCTGGCCGCCGCCCGCCCGAGCGAAGCCCTGGATCTGGCCGCAAACCACGCCGGCAGGATCGACCTGGTCATCACCGACGTGATCATGCCGGAGATGAACGGACGGGACCTGGCCGATCGCCTGCAGTCCATCCACCCCGGCCTCGATGTGCTGTTTATGTCCGGCTACACGGCCAATGCCATCGCTCACCGGGGGGTGCTGGACGAAGGCGTGCAATTCATCCAAAAGCCTTTCACCCTGAAGGACCTGGCCGCCGGCGTAAGGGATGCGCTCAGACCGGCGGGAGCGGCCCCGGGCTCTTCCGATTGAGGTCCTGAAGAAAAAATAATGCCGACGCCGTACTTCGCCCGGAAAAGAGCGCGGTGGAGAAGAATGTGAGAATTTCAGACCATGGAACACCGTATCGCGCAAACATCGCTCAGAGAGGCACGATTAATTTCTCTTGCCCTTAACCTGCGGAATATGTTAGACAATCCATCTCTTCTAAATGATATTCCAAACTTAACTTACGATAATATGGGAAAATGCTATGAAACTGGCGGTGATTTTCGGATTCCCCCTGACTTTTCTGGGGCTTTTCTTCTACTTTCCACCCATCGTGAAGCGGCTTGTGTTCCTGTACGGAGATGCCGGAAGACTTGGAGGGCTGGTTCTGTTTGCGAGCGGTTGGGCTTTGCTGCTGGCCTACCTGGCATTCAACCTCGGAATGCAGCACCAGATGAAGAGCAGGATCGAAAGAGATTGAATGGACAGGGGGGATTTGCGGGAGGGGCAGGGTCGGCCCCACCAGGGGAAAGAGATTCTCCGGACCCTGCCGCAAACCCAAATCAATGCTGGAACAGCTTCATAACCCTCGCGGTGATCAAGCTGCCGGTGAGCAGGTTGGCCGAACCTACGCACAGCATGGCGACCAGGGTCAAGATGAGGGGGCTGACTCCAAGAAGGGCCAGGGTGCCCAGCGTAATCGCCGCCAGGCCGACAAGCACCTGGATTCCGGCGGTCGCCCTTGCCGATTCCCGCACCACCTCGTTGGAGAATTCGAAGTTCCCCATCCTTTTGGCTTCAAGGGAACTGATGCGGGTGTTTACCCCGCTGTCCAAAACCAGTGCGACGCCGAACACGATGGCGGCAATGGGAAGCAGGTAAGCAGGAGCAACCCCTAGAAGGCTGAGTATTCCCAAGGCTATCCCGGCGGCTCCCGCCAGGAATTCGGCCGTCATACCGCCCCAGTGCGCACCCGATCCCACATCGCTTCCGGTCTGGTTCATCAGGGCATTGAAGCGAGCCGCCACAGCTCCACCCTCGAACAGGAGGGCGGCGCCGATGACGATTGTCGAAATGGCGAGCAACAGGTCGGGAATCACTCCTACCAACCCTATTATGGTAAGGGCAACGGCGCTGATGCCGAGAATCGCCTCGGCAATGGAAGCTCCCATGGCCGCCTTGGGCGGCGTGCCGGACGGATGCCTGTCCACGGTATATTCTCTGATTTCCGCCATGATTATCCTCCTTATAGTGCATGTCGCCATGACGAACCGGAGGACCATCTTGTTCCATTCGATCCGGTCCGGGCATCACAGCATCACATATTGTCGTATATCGTTCCAATCAGATAAAAACCTCAAAATGCGGCTCCCTGCATGCAGATTCCGCTATTGATTTAATTATATTGATTAAATCATCACTCGGAAGCGCCTTCAATACAGCCTTTACCCTATATCGGCATACTTCGCATAGTAGTGACCCGAATGAGAGAATGGAATACGTTCGGTTCCAGTACGGGACCAGCACGCCGGAAGTCCACGCGCATCCCGGCTTTTCCCCGGATACCCGTTGGCGGCTGTGATCGGAAAGCGTGTAAGTCCCATCATTCCGTCCGCTGGAAGGCGGCGAATCGCTTACGGCGGAGCTTTCCCTCAAAGCTTTGGGGAAGGGAAACGGCAAGAAACCGCGGAGGAGATTGTCAATCAACCAGGGACGACCAGCCGCCTCCGAAGCGGCCCTTTACTTTTCCCCGCACGAGAGCGCACAGAACCATGAGGAACCCTACCGTCAGGCTGTTTAGTCGTGCGGCAGGACCGTCATAGCGAAGTATCAGCGGGGCGAGCAGCAGCCATACGGCAAGAGCGAAATTAACCCACCTCAATGAGCGGGTAGCCTCCCATATGGCTATGGTGGCGATCGACGCCGCGAGAGGGCCGACGACGCGGTCGTTGATGCTTGCCGGACCGGCATACCCCAAAACCGCTGGAGCGGCCATAAGCCAGAGGCCAAGTAAGGCGTTGACAATTCTTGCCCACATGGGTCGCACCTTCCTTCTCTCGGGGAAGCCGTTTTCCCCTGCCGGTCGCTGCTAAGCGCTCAGTCCCCAAAACGCGCGCCACACGGACCGGTTCCGGGCATGCTCGTCCTTGAGGAACTGAAGGCTCGCCAGCACTTCATCCATTGCGGGGCCGATCATGAGGACGGAGATAACGGCTGTCGACAGGCATAGCGTGCACCATGCGCTGAAGAGCACCGGCTGAAAAATGACCAGGAGGATACTGACGGCCCCGAGCGGCCCGACCGCAAGGCCGAAGACGACCACGGTCCACGGCATCGTTTTCCACCGTCCCCTTCCTCCGATGATACCCGTTACGGCATCGAGAATATAGCCGAATGCGCCGAGAGCGGCATCGGGAACGGGAAGGACGTGGGAGAGGTACGAATTGAGGATCCTTCTGCTGCCGTCTCCGAAAAACGGCTCCCAGACGCTCGAAATTACGTTGAACTGGTAGAGCGCAAGGTAGGCTGCCACGCAGAACCCGACGACGCCCAGCCCGACGATCGGGAGGCGTTGCGACCATGCCGAAGGATTGTAGTCCCATCCCGGGGGTATGTTCTCATCAGCCATTGGCGTATTCTCATGAATTGTCTATAGTCTCGTCGCACGGTTGCGCGCCCGCTTGTCAAAGCTTCCATGGGCCCCGTGGTCGCCGGGGACCGGTTCCCACAGATTGCTGGGCCGGTCGGGGTCTTCACGCCCGTCGTACTGCTGTGATGAATACCCTTTCCTGGCGAGGTACCAGTCCCCCAGGCGAGGAAAGAATTTGTTGCCCCAGACGGAGATGATATTGTTCAACCCGACGAACACTTCCTGCCTGTCGTGATAGGCGGTCCAAACAATCGCGTCCGCGGCCACTTCGGGCTGATAAATGGGTGGGACCGGCTGCGCCTTGCGCGGAAGGCGGCTCTTGACCCATCCGAACTGAGGAGTATTGAGAGCCGGCATTTGCACCATGGCGACGCGAACTTTGCTGCCGTCGTGGAGGAGTTCACAGCGGAGCGAATCGTTGAAACCCTGGATTGCGTGCTTTGCCGCACAGTAGGCGGACTGGAGCGGAATACCCCGATATGCGAGGGCGGACCCCACCTGCACGATGACGCCGCGGTCCCGCGGAAGCATTCTCTTCAGGGCCGCCAGCGTCCCGTAAACGTAGCCGAGGTAGGTCACCTCCGTTACCCGTTTGTACTCCTCCGGCTTCATCTCCTTCACGGGTGAGAAAACCGAGACCATGGCGTTGTTGACCCAAATGTCCATGGGACCGAGCGCTTCCTCGACAGCCGCCGCGGCCGCCTCCACCTGGGCCGGGTCCGACACATCTGTCGGAATCGCCAGGGCTTTGCCCCCGCGGGCCTCCACCTCGCGTTTCGCCCCTTCCAGCCCGTCGCGCCCGCGCGCAAGCAGGCCGACATGCGCGCCCCGGTCCGCGAAGGCCCGTACGGCGGCCCGGCCCACACCCGCCGAAGCTCCCGTTATCACCACTACATCGCGCTTACGAGATGAACTCATTTCTTCCACCTCTCTCCTGTCAGGCTGCTTTTCCCGCTTTCCCGTCATGGGCTTCGCCCGTCCGTTCATTCCGGCTCTTCCGGCGCAGCCCGAGCAACAGGACTCCGGCGGTCGGGAAGAGTCTACTGGCCCGATATGCATGACCGATATGAATACGGACCATCTCCTGCAACGTTGGACGCGCCGGCGGGGCCGAAGAAGCGCTATCCTTTCCCTTATTCCTTCCTTATACAATCACTTACCTTCAACATCATTTAATTTAAGTCGCCATGGTGTTGATGCAATTCATGTGTAGGGGTTGGATTTTCATCCGGGCCACAAGCAGACTCTACAGTGGGCGAAAGCGGAAACGGTATTCGCTTCAATACCTCTTCTTCTCCCGTCCGAATACCCTCTTTCCCCCATATCCGGCATCGTTTTCTTGAGGTAACATGATGATATAACACAAAGATAAGGATATTAACGTCAACATCGCAACGCAGTGCAAGCCTTCAGCAAGGGCTTCACAATAGGGAGTGCACCATGAAGAGAAATAACCTTTTCGTCTCTTGCAGCCTCGTTTTCGTTCTGGCTTTGGCCTCGCCGTCCTTTGCACAGCAAAGCTCGGGCAAGGCCTCCGGAAAAAGCGGCGCGGCCGCCCAAAGCAAGCAGAGCACCCAAAGCAGCAGCCAGGATATCTATCGGCTCAGCAAAATACTGGACCAGGATATCAAGAGCCAGTCGGGGGCGACACTCGGTTACGTGGACGACATGGTTATGGATAGGAACGGGAATGTCGATTATGTCGTTGTCTCGCGGCAGGGAGCGGAGAACAGACTCGTAGCCGTTCCCTGGAGCGTCGTGCAACAGGAGCCCAATGAACCCGCACTCACTACCTCTCTCAACAAAAGAGACCTGGACCGGGCTCCGCACTTCAACAGGAACAACTGGCCCAATATGGCCAACAGGGACTGGGATCGCGACATTTTCGCGTACTATGAAGTATTTGTAGTACCCACCCAGACCGCACAAGCCCGGCAGCAGGATCAGCAGGATCAGGATCAGCAGCAGCAAGCTAGCCGGCAGGATCAACAGCAGGGTCGGCAGCAGTACCAGCAGCAAGCCCGCAGGCAGGATCAACAGCAGGATCAGCAGCAGAGCGGGGAACAAGCCGACCGGGTGAGCAGACGCCAGCTCGAGCGTAGCGCGGATATCCAACGGCAAATGGCGGTTGTCCCTCAAAATACGATCGAGGAGTACATCGGCAAGTCCATATGGAACGATACCGGCGAAAAGCTTGGGGAAATCGATGATTTCGCTTTCGATCCGCAGACGGGCCAGATCACTTTCGCTATCGTCGGTTATGCCAACCAGGACAGGAGAGCGGCAGTTCCCTGGGACATCTTCTCGGTTTCGAACGACAAGGTCTACCTGCACGTCAGTAAAGACAAATTCGCCAATGCTCCTGAGTTCACGAAAGACGCCTACCCCTTTTTCGGAAGCAGGCAGTGGAGCGACCAGGTGAGGGCCTACTTCGGCGACTCGCCTCGGCAGCAGAGGGAAGGTTTCGGTTATCGGCAGCAGGATCAGGACAGGTTTATGGACCAGCAGAGGTTCATGGACCAGCAGGGTCAGCAACAGCGCCGGACCAGGTCCCTCAACCAGGCAGATCAGCAGTAAAAGTGAAAGCGGCGAAATAGGCAAGCCGACCAGCCGGCTTTCCGGGCGAGTGAGAGTCCAGCCCGGAAAGCCTTGTTCGCTTGCAGTTCGACCGGGAGGGCGGGGTTTCGCCCGCCACCCCCGACCGGCGGGACGAAACCCCGCCCTCCCGTGTATGTCCTCCGTCCTTGCATTAGTAGTCCTTCTCCCACAGTATCCCGATCCCTTGCCCTTCCGACCCCAGACCCACATAGCCCTCGACGCTCAGATTGTTCGTCACTTCCATCTCCACCGTGACCCTACCCGCGCTGTTGCCGATCCCCTTCTCCACGTCCACATACACGTCTTCGGCCACATACCTTCCGAATCCTATTCCGGCTCCTCCCTGCCCCTCTTCGCCCGTCTGCCGCAACTCGAGGGATTCCAGGCCGAGCATCTCACGCGTGCGCCCCAGGATATCCAACGCGCCCGTTCTTCCCGACAGCGTGTTCAATGCATTCGCAAGCTGCAGGGCCTGAAGCGGGGTGACCTGGGTAATGCTTCTACCGAACAGCACGCGCGCCAGTATCTCGTCCCTGGGCAGTTCGGGAGTGGAGTGGATCTCGATTGTCGGGGAATCGAGGGGTCCGGAGATAGTCACCTGGGCGGTTATGCCTTCAGCCTGGGTTTCCGCCCGGATATTCACCGTGGGAGCGGGAGGGGACGCGCCGTAAAACCGGATGACTCCTTCCTCCAGGTCGAAGTTTTTTGTCAGGAAATCCAGATCCCCCCTGACGATGGTAAGGGTCCCGACAACGACCGGTTCCCGTGCGGAGCCGCTTATCTTCAGTCTTCCTTCCCACTCGGAAGTGAGGCCCCGTCCACGCACGAACACCTTGCCGGGAATGACGACGGCCATGTCGAGGTTCAGATTGAACGGAGAAGATTCCGCTTCCTCGCGGCCTTGCTCCGCGAGTCCGGGACGACGGGCCTGGCCGCCGGGAACATTGATTTCCACGACGTCGAGTTTGGCGATGGCGAGGGGAGCACCCTCCCCGGGAACGCTGATTTCGGCGGAGTTGATTTCGATGCTGCCCGCAAGGACCGCCTGCCGCAGGGACCCGGAAAGCGAAAGGTCTCCGTCCGCGGCCGCTACGGCCTCATCCATGCGGACCAGGGTGGCGTTGGACAGTAGAAGACGTATCTGCATGGGGTAGTGGTCCGCGCTTTCGACGGCTACCCATCCCTGTGCGCCCACTCGCCCATTCCCGCCGTCCGTCGCGCTGAACTCCCGAATTTGAAGCGTCCGCCCGTCGGCGGACACCGTGGCGTTCACGTTGCGGAGCATCGTTCCGTAGGCGAAGTACTGAAAGGTCCCGTTTCGAACGATAATGTCTCCGGTCGCCTCGGGGGCCTCGAGCGTGCCTCCCAGCCCGAGGTCGGCGGCGAAGCGGCCCGAAGCGGCATAGTCATCCTGGGGGAACCACGCCACGAGATTTCTGATGTCGCCTTCCGCGCGCAGGTAACCCGACAGCGCTCCCCGGGGCGGAATGGACAGCTCGAGGGGAGCCAGCGAAAAATCGGCGGGAACGACGAGTCCCGCTTCTATCGGCCGCTGAAGCATGTCGAAGATCCGCGCCTCCACTTCCAGCCGTCCGGAACTGAGCACCGCGTTCGCGGCAATCGTGGCCGGCGGCGCGTATCGTTGCGGACCCTCCGCGGCGATACGCGCGTCCGCGAGCCTGAGATCGACGTTCAAAGCGGGGTTCGAAGGCGTACCCCGCAGGCGGAGCCCGCCCGCGGCCGTCCCCTGCATCGCGGGCCCCCCGAAAGCGCTCACCATGGACAGCGGCAGTTGCTGGAAATCGGCTTCGGCCGAAACCCTGCCGGACGCGATGCTGCCCGTCGCCGCAACGCTCCCGTTGCCGACCCCGAGGTAAAGGTCCGCTCGAGAAGCCCCCGCCGGGGAGTAAACCAGCACGGCGGGCCGGTACAACCGCACCGGATAGGCTCCGAAGCTCCCCTGCAGGGTATCCAGGACCAGGCGGTAGCTCGAACCGGGATGAGAAGCATTTCCGCTGACTCTCAGCGCGAAATCCTCAACCGAGCGTCCCTTCATCGATCCGCTGAACCGCACGCCGGATTCGCCGCCCCGCGCCCGGAAATCCGCCGTATTCAGCACAAAGCCGTTTCCGCGCAGCCCGTCGATGTCGATCCGCGCCTCGCCTTTGGGGGCCGTCCACACGTCTTCGACATCCGCCGACACACTCAATTCGGCAATGCTCCCGAAAGCGCCTTCAATCCGGTTCCCTTTGAGCGAAACCTCGGCCTGCTGCCGGCCGTCCGCACCATGCGTGAACCTGCTTGCGAGCCTCGCGCTTCCCGCCAGGGGAACGCCGATAATGTCCCCCACTTCGGAGAGCCTGTCGAGGTCGCCTCGAAGGCCGCCGCGGACCAGGAGCGTCGCAAGGTTTATATCCAGGTTTCCCTTCACGGCGTTTCCGGGAGCGCGCACGGACAGGGAGGAAAGGGCCAGGGAATTCCCCTCGAGCGCAAAACCGGTTGACGCTTCGAGCTTCTTGCGGCCCTTTGCGATGACGAGCCGCAGGTTTCCGGCGGGATCTCGCGGCACGCCGCGAGCGTGAAGCTCCGCGTTCACATCCTGCAGTTTCGCATCGAATATGGTGATGGAATCCCCATCGAGCTTCGCCGTCAGCTCCAGGGATTCAAAGCTGCCTGCGACGGTTCCGCGCACGCCGACTTTTCCGGACGCGGGCGTCCCGATGGCGGCCTCCAGGGACGAGAGCTTCGGAACGGTAAGCTCATAGGATGCCTGGAGAGTCCTTGAGGACAGGTCGGCGCTCCCCCGGGCGTCCAGTTCGAACGATTCGCTCCCGACCTGCAAGCGCGATGCTGTCAGTCGGGTCCCTTCGGCGATCTCCACGTTTCCCGAGAAAGAGACGCCGCCCGCCGTCAGGGCAGGCAACGCGGGGGGAGCATCCGGGATTTCGATTTCCATCAGCTTCCCGTCGAACCGGGCCGATGCCGAACCGGTGCTCGCATTTCCGGTCAGCTCGACATCCACGGTCGCCTCCCCCGAGACCGGTCGCCCGATGTAGGTGGAAAACGGCTTCAGGCTCTCCGCCACGATCGTTGCGTCGATGGTTCCGGCCAATTCCTGAACATCGATTTTCCCGGTGAACGAAACACTCTCGTTTTGCCCCTCGATGCGAGCTTCCCGTATCGAGACGACGGGTTCTCCCCCGACGGGAACACTCGCCTCGAAAGACCACTGCAGGGATTCCTCGGGCAGAGGCGGACCGCTCAACGCGGACAGTCCCTTGACGTACCCTTCTCCGCCGACCGTCAACGCGGTCAGGGACGGGTCGGCCGGGTCGGCAGGCGCGAGGCGCAAGTTGGCCGTCACTTCATCCGCGCGAATTTCCCGGACCCGTAATTCGTTGATATGCGCTTGAACCGTAGCCATGGGATTGTCGAGCGCGCCGTCGATCCGGCCCGTCAACGCCAACGTTCCCTCCACCGGAGCGTTCACCAGGCCGGAAAGGTCCTCCATGTCGCTGATTTCGGCGTAGTAGTCGCCCTCCACTTCCCCCGACCGCAGGTTCAGCCGTCCCTCGATTCCCAGTTCGTACCCTTCACCCCGAACGATCGCATTTCGCAGGGAAAGCGCGTTGGAAAAATCGTAGCTGCCGTCGACGGTTATACCGGCATCCTCTCCGAGCAGGGGAGAGAGCGATGCGGGAACCGTCTCATCGGGGAACACGTACAGGCCGTCCACGGAGAATCCCAGGTCCTCGCGGTACTGTAGTCCGACCTGCGCATCAATCGTCCCGAATCGGTCCGCGCCTCCCTCCACGGCGCCGTTCCAATCCTGCAACGGCCCTTTTCCCCGGAGCGCCAGCCGGATCGCTCCGGCATTCTCCAATCCGGCCATGGCCGCCGCCAGGCCGCCGGGGGCCTCGTAAAAATCGAGCTGCAACCCCAACGTAAGGGGGTCCGCTTCGATGAGGGCCGCGGTTGCATCCGCTCGCATTTCGGGACCGTCATCCACCCGTTCGACATGAAGGGAGAGCGTACGGTTCGGGTCCGACTCCGCTTCGGGTTCCTCGAGACTCCCCTCGAGGCGCAGCACGGCCTTCCGGCCCGTCACATCCTCTTCGAGCACGAGCCGTTCCACGGCCAGCTTATCGATCGTCAACCGCTTCAGTATACCGGGGACTTTGAACGGCTCCTCGCTCTTCTCCTGCTCCTCCCCGGCCGGAGGACGCAACACGCGAAGCGTTTCAGCGCTTATCTCCTCGATGCGGAACAGCATCCGGAGGAGGGACATGGCCGACCACCGGAACACGACGTTTTCCGCCCTGGCCCATACGCCTTCCGTATCGCTTATGGTGAGCAGGTCGGTTTC
>CAYOVG010000260.1:0-10510 GCA_964407285.1 uncultured Syntrophobacteraceae bacterium | reverse complement strand
CGTCGCCTTCGAAAGCACGGTATCCGTTATTTCGAGGAATGGCCGGAGCCCGAGGTTCTCGGGCAGGGATGCGTGGCGCTGTTGAAGAGCGATGTCGAGCATATGAAGGTCCCCGTCTCAGGACCTCCCGAACGACCCGTGAAGGCGTTGCTGCAAGAGTTGGACGGGTCGACGCAAAAGCATTAGCGCCTGTCGGGAACGCGACAACCGGACATCGATCATCCGCTCGGCCGCGCCATACCTCTCATGTCTTCGATACTCCTCATCATGAAAAGAAGAGCTCACACAGGCAGCCCGCTGTTTTTCGATCCCGCCGACATCGCGTGTGTAGTTACGGCTTTGGAACAGCGACCTGTTGCGTTTTGACAGGTCCGTCGCGGCCGGCAGTCGTAACCGCACAAAGCCGTCTTGTACCATCACCCGAACGGCCGCGCAATCGCCGTCTCGAGTTCTCAGGCGGAGGAGCGCGAGCCGACTTCGAATAGAAGGTGGCGTTGAAGGCTAACTTATTGATGATTAAGGTAAAATTGAATACGTGAGCTTGCCGTTTCTTTTGTTTCTTAACACCTGGAGCGGTCGGACATCCTCTACCGGAAAAGGGGACCAATAGCACGCGCGATCCCGACGAACGTGCATCCGTGGGCATCGTCTGGGACGCATACTGAATCGAATCTGAAAGGACTGTTATGAAGAGAATAGAAGACGGCAATTTCGTCAAGATATGCTATACCGGCAAATTTGAAAACGGCGATGTTTTCGACAAAACCGACGAGTGCGAATCCATCGAGATCCATATAGGCGCGGGGGACGTCATTCCCGGCCTGGAAAAGGCCCTCATAGGAATGGGCGTCAACGAAAAGAAAACTATCGAGCTGGGACCGGACGAAGCTTATGGCGATAGGGACGAGCGACTGCAGCGGGTCATCACGCGTTCCGACTTTCCGCCGGATTTCCAGCCCCAGGTGGGGGAGGTCGTGGGTTTCAGGACTCCCGCCGGCGAGATGCTCCCCGCCGTCGTGAAAGAGACCAATGGTGAGACGGTCACCATCGATTTCAACCATCCCCTGGCGGGCAGGTCGCTGGTGTTTGAAGTCGAGGTCGCGGAGATCAACGAAGAAGCCGGCGGAGCGGTGGAAGGCGCCACCTGTGAATCCGGTTGCTGCTGTTCGTAAATGCAGCACTCCGGTGCATGAGAAAAAGTGAGAGAGAAGGCGGAAGGCGTCTCTTTCGCCCCTCTTTGCAGGTTCGGAGCGGACGGCGGCGGCAATGACTCTCTTCCCGTTCCCACACTGTCGTGTGGGAACGGGAACAAGATCTTTCAGTCAAAATAGCCGCTTTCCGGGTTGGACATTACGGGATTCAGTATCGCCATGGCTGTGCGCATTCGTCTGAATCCGCATTTCTCGTGGAAACCCTCGCGTCCCGGCACTGAATACAGGATAATGTTTTCAACAGGCAACTGATCACGGAGCCTGTCCACAATTCCCCTGCCGATACCCTGATTTTGATAATCCGGCAGCAGCACGATATCGTAAATGGCCGCCTGATACTCCCCGTCGCAAAGGGCCCTTCCCAATCCCATGAGCCTGCCGGAATGAAAAGCATACACGACGGCGTAACTCGATTCAAAAGCCCTCTTCAACTGATCGGGGTCGCGTCTGCGCTTGCCGAGAGGGGCCAGTTGGAAGATGGTTGCAGCTTCGTCCCAGTCCACGGCGCAACTTTTGTTTGTGAAGTACTCGATCATATTCATGTGCCTGCGGGCGCGGTTCAGGTCTTCTCTTTCCTGAAACGCTTCATGTGGTTTTTCGAGGACTAAAAGTCGTCGTCCTCGAAGGGAATCACCTGTTCCGGCGATACCTCCGCTCCCTTCCGGGGAGATGGCGCGGCGGCGCCCGTTTTGGGCGCAATGGCGGTCCTACGGCCGGCCGGCCTCTCAGCCTGTCCTCCGGGGCGCCTGTTGGGCTTCGCCTGTCCGGCTGTCGCCTTGATGCGTCTCCCCAAGGGCGCCGAAGAAAGCTTAGAGCCTCCCTTCACCCCTTCGACCATCGCGTTCAGTTCGTTGATGTACTCATTGAGGCTTTCGGCCTGCGCGGACATTTCCTCGGCGGCGGCTGCGGAAGCTTCGGCGCTTCCCACATTGGTCTGGGTTACCCTGTCCACTTCCGAGACGGCCCGGTTGATCTGCTCGATACCCTGGGCCTGCTCCTGTGAGGATGCGGAAATCTCGTCCACCAGTTCGCTCGTCCTTCGAATGCCCGACAAAACCTCGTTGAAGTCCTGGTTGGTCCTCTCGACCAGTTCGGCTCCCTGCCTCACCTCCTTGACGGTCCCCTCGATGAGCGCCGCCGTATTCTTCGATGCTTCCGCCGCTCTCAGGGCGAGATTTCGCACCTCATCGGCGACGACGGCGAATCCGGCCCCCGCTTCCCCCGCCCGGGCGGCCTCCACGGCGGCGTTGAGCGCGAGCAGGTTGGTCTGGAATGCGATTTCATCGATGGTCTTGATGATTTTCTGAGTTTCCTCGCTGGCGCTTTGCATGGAATTCATCGATCCGGTGAGATCCGACATGGTCCCGCCCGCCTTCTCCACCATCTGAAGCGCATTTCTCATCAACTGGTTCGCCTGGCCGGCGTTTTCCGCGTTTTGTTTTGTCATCGACGACATCTGCTCGAGCGACGACGACGATTCCTCGACCGCCGCAGCCTGCCGGGACGAGCCCTGGGCGAGATCCTGGCTGGAGGAAGACACGTCCCTGGCCGCGGCGGCAACCTGGTCCGCTCCCTCGCTGATGCCCATGGCGATTCGCCTCAAGGAGCCTGAAATGGTAACGGACAGCAGTATCCCCAGCAGCAGGGAGAGCGCCGGACCGACTACCATTCCCACGAGCGAGAAAAGCTTCGCTCGCTCCATGTCGGCGTTAGTCCTATTCTCGAGTTCCACGTTGTCTTTGCCGACAACGATCCTGACTTCCCCGAATATCTGCTGTATGGCCTTCAGATGGTTCAAGGTGTCGTTCTGGAAAAGCTCCAGGGCTTCCCGGCGGTGTTCTTTTCCCTTCCTCAAGACAGCTTCCAGTTTTTCGGCGGATTCATGGAGCTTCTTGTGGGGGCCCTCCATTTTATCCAGCAGGGGCTTGATACCCGGCATGATTTCCTCGGCCCCTTTTCTGGCGTCGCTGTAGTACCATTTCCCGAAGTTGCACTTGTGATCGTCCTTCTCGACCCCCAGTTCGATCATGTTCTCGCTACGCTGGAACTCTCCTACCTTGACAACCCAGTTCAAATGGTCGATTTCACGCTGAAACAGTTCTTTGCTTATGTTCTCGGAAAGTATGGTTTTATGGCTGGTCTCCGTGGATGCGGAAATCTGCAGCCATACCATACCCCCGGATATCAGGGAGACGAGGGCTACGACCGAGAAGCAACCGATTAGCCTGGTGCCGAGCTTAGCGTTGAGCATGGATTCCCTCCTGGTTTCTGAAGACGCTGTGAGGTTGTGATCTTGGCGAACAAGGACGGCGCGGTGCTGCTGTTCGGATGTATTCTTCAGCTTTTCCATCCGCTTGTCAATACATGATTATGGACGGGGACCGGCGATGGATAAGGGGCAAACGGACAGCCGTCGAGGAGAGCATAAAGGCGCATAAGACGGGGAGGAAGAACTTCAAGCGCGGTTCTCGCGCGCTTTCAGGCGCGTATCGGCAAAGGCGGGACGAAACCCCGCCCTTGCCGTTGGCTCTTGCGAACCCTGACGTTGACGCCCACGCTCGGGAGCGTGAGGACCGGCGGAAGAGCGGGGCTGGACATTAGTTATCCCAGTTCCTGCCGCGGCAACGAGCAATCGAAAACGAACGACAAGGAAGGAAACATCGGACGGCTTCCTAACGGCCGCGCCAGTATCTGCCGCCCCTCCATCCGTCGTTCCAGTGATGATGCCGGGGACCGCCCCACCTGTGGTAGCCCCACTTGTGGCGATACGACCGGTGCGGATACGAGCCGCCGAAACTGAAGAACAAGCCCGGCCCGTAGTATCCGTAACCGGGGTTCGAGTAGTGGTAATCATTCCATCCGTAGGGCCTGTCGTAGGCGGTGGTGGCCACACACCCCGAGGAACCCGCCGCAAGGAACAGTAGAACCGCCGCTATGAAAAGCGCTTTGATATTCACCGGATCATCTCCCTTTTCTCCCTTTGGCTCTGCTTTCAAAGTCGATGTAAAGTTCTGTTTTTACGTAATAATTATAACACGAGCCGGGAGACCGACCCACTCTTCCCCGAGGTCTCGAGCGCTTTTTCCTCTTTGAAGGCGCAGGGATGGACGATACGAACCTTCAGCGGAAGAATTCCCGCGCGCCTGTTCAGCCGGGGTCCGGACGAAGGCGAAGTCTTGCTTTGCTTCTGTTTGCCGTTGGACGATCCGTACGATTTTACTCTTGAGGCAGCGTTCGCCTCTGTAATATACTGTTATTTTCAGCCTGTACGGCGAAGGGTATTCCAGGATGCAAGGAGTTCGAAATGGAACCAGTGGAAATCGAAACGGTACAGGGCAGTTTTACCCTGGATGTCGGAGACGATAACTGTAACAGGGCCTTTCTGTGGTTGTTCAACATGACGCAGGCCGAACTGGTCAAGTCGGCGATGAACGCCGAGATGGTTACGAGTCGCCTCGTCAAATACTCGGGATCGGACCGCCGGACGGCGCGGAGCTTCGTAAGCGCGGTGGCGGACATCGCTCAGGGCAAGCGACCCGTAAACGGATGGGGAACGTGGGCCGGACAGTATGCGAAGAAATTTGCCGCGGAAAAGTGCAAACGCGACATCAAGCGCTACTTCCTGATGTTCATCGGCGGCCTGATTGCTTCTTTGTCGATCGGTCTATCCCATTCACAAGCGGAAATGGGCAGTGTCCTCGAAATAGTTCTTCTCGTGTTTTCCCTCGTGACGATCTACGGCTTCTACCAGGCTTGTCTCTTTTCCTTGGATTTGTTCCGTTTCAGAGGCGGCGCCTGGCCCGAGCAGTAGCACTTCGGCGCCGGCCGATCCACTTCCGATGCCGGCGCCGTCCTTCAGTTCGACCCGGACCGGCCCTCAACTTCTCTTGTTGCGCACGGTCAGGGTGGTCCAATCTTCCAGGTCAAAGCGAGAGACGATTTCGGACTCCGCGGGGATCAACCGTTCCAGGCTCCTGCACTGGGAACCGAGAAAGCCGCTCAGGACCGTTAAAGGAAACCGCGTCCAGTCTTGCTCTCTCAGGACCTTTGTGAGGCAGGGCCATTCGATGTTCATGACCAGCAGTTCGGCCGTACCGGCTATGCAGTCCAGGCTGTCCCCAACAAGGGCGTGAACGGCGCCTTCCAGGCCGTTGGCGCGTATGTTCAGCCACGTCTCTTTCGCCGCGAGCGGGAGGCAGTCCAGCGCCCAGACGGCCGCGGCGCCCAGTCGCCCGCACGCCATGGCCAGAATCCCCGTTCCCGTTCCCAGATCCACCACGCGTCTCGGGGGATGAGTCTCGAAGAGTTCCGCCAGGGCCAGCAGGCATCCACGAGTGGTCGGGTGCAGGCCGGAACCGAAGGCCACACCGGGTCGGAGCCGTATGACCATGGGGCTTTCGCGGTTGTCGTCCCCCGGCGGGGGATTCGATAGTCCGCAGTGGACGAAAAAAGGGCCCACCCTGACGCCTTCACGGGACACGTCCTGCCATTGCGCGTAGTCCATGCGGTAGGTGTCGCGAAGGACCAGCAGGTCTTGACCCCGGAGCCATTCAGCCATGGCCGGGTCGTCGTGGCGAGTGAAGAAAAGGTAGTAGTAAGGGGGCTCGGGCCAGATTCCCAGGTAGTTCTCCGATACCGGTTCCCCGCGCGGCGGACGGTTCCCGCGCCCAAGACATTCATACACCACCAGTTCCCGAGGGCACGTGCTGCGATTCTCCATCGTTTCTCCGTTTTCCTCCCGTCGTTTCATCTTCATCCGGTTCATCCGGTCCGCGTCTGCGCCGGTTCTGCTTTAACCCATTTTTATCACAAAAAACACTGTCGTGAGCGCTTTGCCGCGGAATGCAAGAAAAACACGCAAGGGAAGGAATCTTCTCCGTCAATTCGTTCTTGTTTTCTTCCCGGTTTTGTCCTAATGTAAATGGCTTCGTGTTTTGTATACTTGTATTATCAGGAACATGGCGTATGGGGGCGTCGGCCCGGCGCCTGTTTTTCTTTATGGTGTTCAATGATATAAATCACTTACGCAGTGGACGGAAGAGGGACTTTCGTCCGGGCGGGTCCATTTCCGTGCCGGCGGCCGGTTGTTCGAAGGAGAGACAATCAATGTCCATGACGATTGCTGAAAAGATTCTGGCGGCTCATACCGATCGAGGGGAAGTGCATCCCGGCGAACTGATCGAAGCGCGTGTCGATTTCGCCCTGGGGAATGACATCACTGCTCCCCTGGCCATCAAAGCCTTCCACGAGGCGGGGGCGACGCGGGTGTTCGACCCCGAGCGGATCGCCCTGGTGCCCGATCATTTTACTCCTAATAAAGACATCGCATCGGCCGCCCAGGTGAAGATGCTGAGGGAGTTTTCCCGGAAGTACGGAGTGGTTCACTACTTCGAAGTGGGCCGCATGGGCGTCGAGCACGCTCTGCTTCCCGAGCAGGGCCTCGTGCTTCCCGGAGACCTGGTGATCGGAGCCGACAGCCATACCTGCACCTACGGCGGCCTCGGGGCCTTCGCCACGGGAGTCGGCAGCACCGACCTGGGAGCCACCATGGTAACGGGCAAGATCTGGTTCAAGGTCCCGTCTTCCGTAAAGTTCGTCTATCGCGGAAAGATGCAGCCGTGGGTGAGCGGGAAGGACCTCATCCTCTACACGATCGGGCAGATCGGCGTTGACGGCGCGCTCTACATGGCCATGGAATTCACCGGCGAAGTGATCGAATCGATGCCCATGGCCGAACGCTTCACCATGAGCAACATGGCCATCGAAGCCGGGGCGAAGGCCGGAATCATCGCTCCCGACGCCGTCACGGAAGCCTACGTGAAGGAGCGCGCGCGCAGGCCGTACAAGTTCCATGCAAGCGATCCGGATGCCCGTTATGAGACGGTCTATGAATGGGACGTCACCAACTTTGCCCCCATGGTGGCGCTGCCGCATTCACCCGGGAATGTGCGGCCCGTCAACGAGCTTCCCGAAACTTCCATCGACCAGGTGGTTATCGGGTCGTGTACGAACGGACGGCTGGAGGATCTGAGAGAAGCCGCGAAGGTGCTCAAGGGCAGGAAAGTCTCCTCCAATGTGCGCTGCATCATTATCCCGGCGACACAGCTCATCTACCGGCAGGCCATGCAGGAGGGGCTCTTCGAAATCTTCCTCGATGCCGATGCCGCCGTGAGCACGCCCACGTGCGGGCCGTGCCTCGGTGGGCACATGGGCATTCTCGCCGCCGGAGAGCGGGCCGTGGCCACCACCAACAGGAATTTCGTCGGCAGGATGGGACACCCCGAAAGCGAGGTGTACCTGGCAAATCCCGCCGTTGCGGCGGCTTCGGCCGTCCTGGGGCGTATCGCTCATCCCGATGAAGTCGGATAACACAAGCGAGGTGCTACATCATGAAATTGCAGGGTAATACATGGAAATTCGGGGATGATGTGGATACGGACGCGATCATCCCGGCACGCTACCTGAATACTTCGGACCCGAAGGAACTGGCCGCTCATTGCATGGAAGACGCGGATGCGACGTTTGCGGGGAAGGTAAAAGCCGGCGATATCATCGTGGCGGGGAAGAACTTCGGTTGCGGTTCCTCCCGGGAACACGCTCCGGTCTCCATCAAGGCGGCAGGCGTCAGTTGCGTGGTCGCGCAGAGTTTCGCGCGCATCTTCTACCGCAACGCGTTCAATACGGGACTTCCCATTCTGGAATGCCCGGAAGCGGCCGCGGCCATACGGACGGGCGACGAGATCGAGGTGGATCTCGACAGCGGGACCATCGTCAATCGTTCGCGTGGACAGACTTACCGCGCCGAACCGATACCCCCCTTCATGCAAGCCCTTCTCAATGCGGGGGGCCTCATCCCCTACGTGCGCGAGCAACTCGCCCGCGAGGGGAAGTGAAACCGGGCGCCTGATGCCGGCCGGATACCTGTTGCCCGATGTGGATGTCGGATGCCGGATTGCCGACTGATGTTACATTAGAGACGAACGAGGACGACGTACATGGAGCAGAAGAAGAATTATCGGATTGGGGTTATGCCCGGAGACGGCACGGGCCCCGAGGTGGTTCGCGAGGCACTCAAGGCTTTCGAAGCCGTTGCGGCGAAGGAGAATTTCAAGGTGGATTGGGTCCACTACGACCTGGGCGGGGACCGGTATCTGCGCACGGGAGAAATCCTGCCCCCCAGCGTGCTGGAAGAACTCAGGGGACTCGACGCCATACTCCTCGGGGCGATCGGGCATCCCGACGTAAAGCCCGGCATCCTGGAAAAAGGGTTGCTGCTCGAGCTGCGCTTTCAACTCGATCAGTACATCAATCTTCGTCCCGTGATTCTCTATCCCGGTGTGGATACGCCGCTCAAGGACAAAGGGCCCGACGACATCAACTTCGTCGTGGTCCGCGAGAACACGGAAGGCCTGTACGCCGGGGCGGGCGGGTTTCTTCGCAAGGGCACGCCGCACGAAGTGGCCGTCCAGGAATCCGTGAACACCAGGATGGGCGTCGAGCGTTGTCTGCGTTTCGCGTTTGATTTCTGCCGCCGGCGCAACCAGCGGAAGAAGCTCACCCTTTGCGGCAAGACCAACGTGCTGACCTACGCCTTCGACCTTTGGGAGCGCGTTTTCAAGGAAGTTGCCGGGGAGTACCCCGACATTCAGACCGACTACGCCCATGTGGACGCCACCTGCATGTGGATGGTGAAAAACCCCGAGTGGTTCGACGTCATCGTAACGGACAACATGTTCGGCGATATCATCACGGACCTGGGTGCGATGATCCAGGGGGGCATGGGGATCGCCGCGGGCGGGAACATTAATCCGCAGGGCGTGTCCATGTTCGAGCCCATCGGAGGATCGGCGCCCAAGTACACGGGCATGAATATCATCAACCCGCTGGCCGCCATTGCAGCGGCCCAGATGGCTCTCGATTACCTGGGCGAGGAGTCTGCGGCGCGCAGGGTGGAAAATGCCGTCAAGAAGGTCGTGGCCGAGGACGTGAAGGACCTTGCGGCCGGCCGCATGGGCCATGGCACCAGTGAGGTCGGAGACCTGGTCGCCGATCATATCGCCACGAGCGCATAGGAGCAGGCGGGAGGACGGGAAGAGTTGCGGGGTGGGCAAGAGCGAAGCGTTGCCCACCGACGCAGAGGTCGGTGATCGGCTGTCGGATGCCGGAGGAATGGAGTTTTCGTTCTTCCGATTTCCGTCGGCGAAGCGTTGCCCACCAATGCTGAAAGGCGGGAAGAGGTTTCATCGTCTCCACGTTCCAACGTGGGAATGCTGGAGCGGGACAATCCGGCGCCCTTTGTTCAGTGTGCGGATTCGGTATGGGAATAGTAGTCTCGATGGAGCTGAAATTGAGGAAGAGGCCTGAAGTTCGATTCACTGTCAATCTCTGATCCGGCAGCGGACAATTGCTTAATCGAATTAGAAAGAGGACGAAATGGGAGAGAATGGGTTTCGCGTAGCAGTCGCTGGGGCCACCGGAGCGGTGGGCAACATGATGATTAAAGTTCTGGAAGAGCGGGCGTTTCCTGTGAAGGAAATCAAGCTCCTGGCTTCGGCCCGTTCGGTTGGAAAGACCCTCAAGTTTCGCGGTGCGGATGTCGCGGTCGAAGAACTCCGTGAGGACTCCTTCAACGGGGTGCAACTGGCGCTTTTTTCCGCCGGAGGCAGCGTGAGCAAGAAGTTCGCCCCCGTGGCGGCCCGGGCGGGCTGCGTGGTGGTCGACAATTCGAGCGCCTTCCGCATGGACCCCAAGATCCCGCTGGTGGTGCCCGAGGTCAATCCCGAGGCGCTCAACTCCCATCCCGGCATTATCGCCAATCCCAACTGCTCGACCATTCAGATGGTGGTGGCTCTGAAACCCATCTACGACGCCGTGGGAATCGACCGGATCGTCGTGACCACTTTCCAGGCCGTTTCGGGTACCGGCATGAAAGCGATCAAGGAACTGGAGCAGCAGGTGGGGAACATGGTCGCGGGCAAGGACATCGACATCAATGTTTACCCCCACAGGATCGCCTTCAACTGCCTGCCTCACATCGGTCCCTTCCTCGACAACGGGTTTACCGAGGAAGAGATGAAGATGGTCAATGAGACCCGCAAGATTTTCAACGATTCCCGTATCCGGGTGTGCGCCACTACCGTGCGTGTTCCCGTTTACTACGGCCATTCCGAATCCGTCGCCATCGAGATGAACGGTCCGCTGGCGGTGGAAAGAGCGCGGGAACTCCTCGCGGCTGCTCCCGGCGTGAAAGTCCTGGACGATACCGCGAACGTTGCCTATCCCATGCCCATCGACGCGGC
>CAYOVG010000259.1:0-10523 GCA_964407285.1 uncultured Syntrophobacteraceae bacterium | reverse complement strand
CGACGGTGGATATGAGGTGGACTACCGGTTACAGTGGCGGGACCGCCCGGGATTTCCACCCGGTTCCCTATTCTCCCTTGCGGGCACCTGGACATGCGCTTTTCGCTCTTTCGGAATCCCTTTTATTCTTAGTCGTTACGTTTGTCAAAAGAAATTTGCGAAGCCGCCGTCGGAATCATCGGAACGGTCATCCCATCGCCGGTTTTCCGTATTCGCGGGACCGCGGCTAATCCATCTCGAGAATCGTCGCCATACCCATGCCCGCGCCGATACAGAGCGTGGCGAGGCCGACGTTCAAGTTGCGGCGCGCCATCTCGTACAGGAGGGTCACCACGATGCGAAGTCCCGTGGAGCCGATGGGGTGACCCAGGCCGATGCCGCTTCCGTTGACGTTCGTGATGGAGCGGTCCAGTTCCAACCCGCGTTCGCAGGCGATGTACTGGGATGCGAAGGCCTCGTTGACTTCGGCCAACTGGATGTCGTTTATGGTCATTTTGGCTTTCCGCAACGCCTTCCTGGTGGCCGGCACGGGACCGTAGCCCATATACATCGGTTCGACGCCCGCAACTGCGTAGGACACGATTTTAGCCATCGGGGTAAGGTCCAGTTCCCTGGCGCGGGCTCGCGTCGTGACGAGGGCGGCGGCGGCCCCGTCGTTCAATCCCGACGAGTTGCCCGCCGTGACCGTGCCGTCGCTTTTGAATATCGGTTTGAGCTTCACCAGGTCTTCCATCTTCAGGCCGAACCTGGTGTGTTCGTCCTGCTTGAAGAATTGCGGCTGTCCCTTGACCGGCGGCAGTTCGACGGGCGCGACCTCGTCGTTGAACCGTCCCGTTTTGATCGCGACTTCCGCGTTGTGGTGGCTGTTGAGGGCCACCTCGTCCTGCTCCTCGCGCGATATGCCGTATTTTTCCGCGATATTTTCCGCCGTGATCCCCATGATCGTGGGCTGCCCCAGGATGCGGCTGCCCGAATGGAGGATCTCCCAGACCGTGTCGGTCACTTCCTGGTTCATGAGCCTCATGCCCCACCGCGCATTGCCGAGATAGAAGGGACCGGAACTCATGGACTCCACGCCGCCCACCAGCACGATGTCGGAATCCCCGGAACGGATTTCCTGCACGCCGGAGACGAGGGCCTGCATGGCCGAAGCGCACTGCCGCTGTACCGCAAACGCCGGCACTTCGTAAGTTATTCCCGCCATGAGAGCCGCTGTGCGGGCGATGTTGGCTTCGTCGCACGACTGTATGCAGTTGCCGAAGATGATCTCGCTCAAAAGGCCCGGGTCCAGGTTGCGGGCGCGCCGCAGGACTTCCTTGATCATCATGGCCGCCAGGCTGGATGCTCTAACGTCCTTCAATGCGCCGCCGAATTTTGCGATGGGTGTACGCGCGGCCGCTACAATGACTATATCATCGTCTTTGTGCATGTTTTATCTCCCTGCTGTAGTCTGGTTTGCCCGGTTAGGGAACCAATGAAGTGTATTGTAGGGTGGTTCTCCAGTCGCGATTCATTGCGTTTCGACAGTCCGGTCGGGGCCGGCAGCCGCTCCTACAAAACGATTCCATTCCAATAAAACAGTTCCATCTCGTTACCAAATCGGTCGCGTGGTTGCGTCTCAGGCGCGTAGGCGGCCCCGGACCCGTGACACGATTCATGCCCATGACTTAGACTTACGAGAGCCCGAACCCGCAACGCGAAGCCCTTCGCCCGCACCCCTAATGCCTGTTGATGGGGACGCGCCCCGGGTCCTCCCTGAAGGGTAAGACGAGCAATCGCCAAAACGACTCCCGGCCGGGATCGCGAAACTGGGCCAGACCGATCACCATTTCCTCGTGCCCGCTACGGGGTTGGGGCCGATAAGTCCCCAGCAGGCGGTCCCACCATGGGAGGTTGAAGCCGAAGTTGCTGTTGGTTTCCGTTACTATCACCGAATGGTGTACCCGGTGCATATCGGGAGTGACCACAAAGAGGCGAAGCACCCTGTCGATGCCGGACGGAATGCGCACGTTGCTGTGGTTGAACATCGAAGTGGAATTGAGCGCGACCTCGAAAATAAGGACGGCAACCGGAGGCGGTCCGAGCGCCGCCACGGCCGCCACCTTGATGGCCATGGAAATGACGATTTCGACGGGATGAAAACGAACTCCGGTAGTGAGGTCGAAATCCAGGTCCGCATGGTGCACCATGTGGAGACGCCACAGAGCCGGAATTGCATGGTGGAGCACATGCTGAAGGTATATGACAAAATCGAGGGCCACCACCGAGACGGCTACTTTCATCCAGTAGGGGATCGATGCGCTGTTGAGAAAGCCCCAGCCGTTTTGCCGCGCCACGATGGCCATTCCCACCGGTAGAAGGGGAAAAACGAGGCGGACGGATGCGGGATTGAGGCCCAGTAAGAAAAGGTTACGGCCCCATCGGCCGAATTTGGGCGTCGTGAGCCGCCGCCTTGGGGCAAGCTTTTCCCCGATGGAAAGGAGCGTGAAGACAGCCAGAAAAAAGCCGAGGCGTATCGTGAGTTCATCACCCAGTAGCATTGCCTGTCTCCCGGTTGTTGGCTTTCAGATCGGCTCTCCGTTATTGGCCGCCGGGCTTTGCCCGGCAACGCCGGCCGGCGGTTGCGCTCGTTCGGGGTCTTGCCGGTTCGGGTCAACGAATAGAAGTACTGCCGGGCCGGGTATGGTCACAGGGCAGATCCGGTAGCGGGCGGCGCCCGGTTTATGCCGATTCCGCGTCTTTTTGCGTGCTTACATGCCGCCGCCGCTCCGTCCGAGATGCGCATTGCTTCAAAAGATAATACTTCAATCGGGAAAAAAAGCCATACATTTCATTGCGGGAATTTTCAACAGCTTGAATTAGCTTATTAAAACATGCTACTATGAAAATGCAGGCTTTTTTCAGTGCAGAGGGGCAACGGCGGCGACAATCCATGACAGGCGAATTCCGTACATAGCAGGAGCAGATCGTATGCGCGTCGGAACGAAATCGCTCCTGTTCGGGGTCCATCAATTTCTGCTGCATCCGCTCTCCGTGGCGGTATCCTGGTGGAAGCTCTACGGTTTTCCCCGAGACCCGCGGGTCTGGGTGGCTTTCTTCGTGCACGATATCGGATACTGGGGAAAGCCCAACATGGATGGCCCCGAAGGGGAAGGCCACGTGGAGCTTGGGGGCCGTATCATGGATTTTCTGTTCGGACCGCGGTGGGGGGATTTCTGCCGTCGCCACTCGAGGACCTACGCGCACGCGCACGGAAAACCCGTATCCCGCCTGTGCGTGGCGGATAAATTCAGCCTGTGCATCACTCCCGGCCCGCTCTACCTGTTCCTTGCGTCGCTTTCCGGCGAAATTTCGGAGTACATGGCCCGCGACATGGAAAATCCGAAGTACCTGGAATCCGGCCTCGATCCGCATTCCCGGAAGTCCTGGCACAATTTCGTCAAAGGGCGCCTGACCCGGTGGGTACACGCCCATGCGACGGAAGCCATGGAATGAGGATGCGGCGCGGTGACCGTGCAACCGACAACCGAACAACAATAACGCAGAACGCGGCAACGCCGTGACGAAGCGTTTACCGCTGTCCGTACATCCCCGTAATGGCGGCCGAGGCGATGACCTTACCCTCCAAGGCTTTCTGAAATGCGTCGAGGTCGCCGTCGGCCGGCAGGTCCAGCTTATCCACATCCAGCGCATGGACGGTCACGACGTAGGGGTGTTCGCCGGTCCCCCGAGGGGGCTGCGGCCCGCCGTAGCCCACTGAACCGTAAGAGTTCTTCAATTCGACCGCGCCGGCGGGCATTTTCCCGCCCGAAGCCCTTTCGGGGATCGACGTTACGTGGGCCGGAATATTCACCACCAGCCAGTGCACCCAGTTCTTCGCAACCGGATGGGGATCGATTATGGAAAGGGCGAAGGATTTCGTCCCTTCCGGCGCTCCGGACCAGGAAAGCGGGATGGAGATATTCTTGCCCCCGGCGGCCGGCATTGCATACTGAGCGGGTATCGCGCCTCCATCGTTGAATGCGGGTGAGTTCAACTCCATGGTTTTTCCTCCGGACGGGTGGATTTGGATCGCCGTGAGCAGGGCAATCGTCAAAGCGACAGTGAGGGCGGACTTCAAGAGACCCGGCATGGCTGGTTTCACCTCCCGATCTTTCGATCGTGTTCGCTGTCGGCTCCAACTGAGACGGCTCCAACTAAGGTAAGACGCCATCCGATCCCGCGTCAACCGGTGGGCTTTCCCAAGTATTCGGCATTGCGCGATTTTTTATTCCATCCGCTCGAGTACGGCGCGCAGATGGTCGAGCCATATCTCCACCACCTCGGGATACTCGGCAATGCCCGTGAGCGCGGCTTCGCAGTCGTAACCGTTGCGCGTGAGAACGGATTTCCAGCTTTCCGGGTCGTCCCCCGCCATGTCCTTTCGGGCGTGCTCCCCGGCCACCACCATGAAAGGCGCGAGGAAGACTTTTTTTATCCCTTCGGCTTCGAGCCGGGGCAGGAGGTCCGTAACCGTGGGGTACCCCGAAACGGAGCCGACGAAAACGTTGGGGTCCAGTTCCCGGAAAATGAAGTTCATGGCCGCGTACAGAGGGTCCGCCGGATGCCGCTTGTTGCCATGCCCGATGAGGAGCACGGCGTCCCGCGGCTCCCGTCCCGGCGGCGTCCTTCCCAGGAGCGCCCGTGCGAGCTTTCTCATGTCGTCGGCGGACGACAGGAGAGGGCGGGCCACTTCAATTTGTTTGAATCCGCCTTCCATTCTTCCGAACAGCCGGGCGTTCGAGTAGAGCTGGTGGAACTCCTGGCCGGGCATGACGTGGAGCGAAAGGAGCGCCACGTGCGTGTAGCGCTCCTCCATAAGCCGGGCCAGCGCCACTTCCGGGGAATCCATGCGCTCGCCCCGTTCGGCGAGCCTGGCCCTGATGGCGCGCGATGTGTAAGCCCAGCGGATCTCCTCGCCGGGAAACGCCTCTTTCGCCTGAGCGTCGATGCGGTCGAAAACCTTGCGGGCTTCGGGTATGCCGGTCCCGAACGCCACGAGTAGTATGGCTCTTTTCATTCGTCGCCTTTCTTCGTTTCCTTTGTATCGCATTCAAGGATTCGTCGGGATTCGTACGACGGGATTCATACGAAGCGCCGTTTCCATGTGCCGCCATGAAGGATGAAAAAGCGCTCGCGGCTTACATGGAGACAAACGCGCGACCCGTAACGTAACCCGCAACGCGGTTTGCGTTTGCGCCGATGGCCCGCATGGTGACAAATACGGCAAGCCGCGGCGGGAACCCGCAATCCGCTGAAAGCATCCGGGGCCGCGAACGGCCCCGGACGTGCAAGGGTTAATGGAATGCGATGAGGTGGGATGATACTGGTGCAGGAGGTCCCGCTCCAAAAAAAAATCCTTAGAGCCGGAGAAAGCCCTAAGGATTGCACCCTGATTTAGTTAATCCTCGCAAACGGAGATCGGGTATCGTCTCGTACCCCCTCCCACACGATCAGGCAGGTCTTCTGGCTCACGGATCGATCTACTTTCCACGCCTTCCCGGATTTTCCAGTGGCATCGGTGGATTTCGTCCCCGTTCACAGCGGCGGGACCGCTCCCGGATTGCACGGGATTCCCTTTTGAACTTGCGTCACCTGACGTGCTTCCTTACATCTTGCGCTTCAGCTAATATCATGGCCTCTGGAGACTGTCAAGCGATTTCCGGCAATGACGGGCCGCACTATTCCCGAAACCCGGCTCAGAAGTTATATAGTGAGAAAAGAAAGAATATTTCGCCTCGGCGGTACCCCGCCGCCCGACATATCCGTATCGGAAACAAGAGGAGTCGGCCCATGTTGTTGAACAAAATACTGGTTGCCTATGACGGTTCCATGCAGTCGGAAAAGGCCTATGACCTCGCCCTCGATCTGGCCTCGAAGTACTCCGCTCAACTGATTGTCCTGTCGGTGGCCCGGCCCGCGGAACCTCCGCTCGCCGTGGAAATCAACAATCTGCTGGACAGCGTCTCGCAGTACTACGAGGGGAGTTTCCGGGCCATGAGCGACAGGGCGAAATCCCTCCTGGTCGATGCGGCGTTCGAAGTCCGTGCGGGGCACCCGGCGGAGGAGATCCTCCGTTTCGCCGATGAACGGGGAGTGGATACCATTTTCATGGGGCATCGGGGGGAGGGGGCGCTTCGCCAGTGGCTGCTCGGGTCCGTCGCGAAACGGGTCCTCAGCTATGCTCACTGCACGGTCGTCGTGGTGCGGTAAGGCCTTCTCCACCACGAAACACGGGCGGAACGAAAACGCCCTTCGCCCTTTCTCTTTGCCCTTTTTCGACCACGAAAAACACGAAAAGCTCGAAAGGGAAATGACCATTTTTCGAGTTCTTTCGTGTTTTTCGTGGTCGGGGGCCTTCGTGCGATTGCAGGGTCCTTCGTACGAGTGGCGGCGTGTTTGTTGTGGTGGACAAGGCGTGCGGGGCGGGCGCAGGACCCGCCTGCGCCCGCCGTGGAAAATACGGAAAGAGCCCGAGGACTTAGGGGTTAGGGTGTAATCATCACATACACCTTGCCCTCGCTCAGGCGAAACACGACAAGATCCGCCTTGCCGTCTCCGTTGAAGTCCCCCATGAAGGGGATGTCGGCTTGCTGTATGGCCAGGTTGTAGCTCAACAACCGGGGCGCGCTCAGTTGGTTTCCCTCCGAGAGCGCCAGGTAGATCTGGCCGATGTCGGGCGGCATGAAGGAAAGGAGGTCCGCGCGGCCGTCGCCGTTATAGTCGGCGATCCGGACTTTTTCCTCGGGGCTTACACCGAACCAATCCGCCCACTTCGCCGAACTCCAGCCGTCGTTGAATCCCGCCCCGGTGGAATGGGCCACATAGACGTCGCCCCTGGCGAGAGGGTTATCGGCGCAGAGGCTGACGATGTCGGCTTTCCCGTCTCCATCCATATCGGCCACCACGGGGCGCTCGTAAGTGCTGACGGCGAAATAATTGTGCCATACTTGCGGGGAGTTGAATCCGTTTCCATTGGAGACGGCCACGTAAACCTTTCCGGTGTTTCGGGAGAAGACGACGAGATCGTCTTTTCCGTCTCCATTCACGTCGCCCGCGCCGAACACGTCATCCGGGCCGTCCCCGAAAACTTCCATGACCCTTACCGATGGAGCAAAGCCGGCGCCATGGGATGTCTCCATGTAAACTTCCCTCGACCACGCGCCGAGCCAGACAGCTATGTCGTCCATTCCGTCGCCGTTGAAATCCCCCACGGCGACTGACTGGTCGTAGCCGACCGCAAACCAGTCATTCCACTTTTCACCGTGGAGAAATTTCGTTCCGTCGGAGAGCGCTACGTATACGTCGCCGAACGCCTTGGGGTTGCTCATCTCAAAACTGACGACATCCTCGAGGCCGTCTCCATTGAAGTCGCCTATCATCGGGTTGTCGCGCAGATCGACGGCAAACCAGTCATTCCACGAGGTAAAGCCGGAGGGGGAGTTTATGATGTAGTTGATCCTGGTTTTCGTGTTGGAGCCCCCGGGGCCGGTTGCGGTGAGGCTCACGGTGTAGATGCCGGTGGAGTTGTAGGTGTGGGAGGGGTTCTGTTCGGCGCTGGTCCCTCCGTCTCCGAAGCTCCAGCTCCAGGAGGTCACGGAGCCCGTGGTCGCATTCGTGAACTGGACGGTGAGCGGCGCCGCGCCCGATGTGGGAGTGGCGCTGAAATCCGCTGTCGGGGCGGCTACAGGCTGAACAGGTTGACTCGGTGCGGTCACGGTCACATAGCTGGTCCTGGTTTTCGTGTTGGAGCCCCCGGGGCCGGTTGCGGTGAGGCTCACGGTGTAGATGCCGGTGGAGTTGTAGGTGTGGGAGGGGTTCTGTTCGGCGCTGGTCCCTCCGTCTCCGAAGCTCCAGCTCCAGGAGGTCACGGAGCCCGTGGTCGCATTCGTGAACTGGACGGTGAGCGGCGCCGCGCCCGATGTGGGAGTGGCGCTGAAGTCCGCTGTCGGGGCGGCTACAGGCTGACTCGATGCGGTTATATAACTGGTGCGGGTTTTGGTGTCGTTACCCAGTGGACCCGTTGCGGTGAGGCTCACGGTGTAGGTACCGGCGGAGCTGTAGGTGTGGGAGGGGTTCTGTTCGGTGCTGGTCCCTCCGTCTCCGAAGTCCCAACTCCGGGAGGTCACGGTGCCCGTGGATGCGTCGGTGAACTGGACGCTGAGCGGCGCCGCGCCCGATGTGGGAGTGGCGCTGAAGTCCGCTGTCGGGGGGGCATCCGATACGGTAATGTAACTGGTCCTGGTTTTCGTGTCGGTCGAGCCGCCGGTAACCGTGAGACTCACGGTGTAGGTGCCGGCGGAAGTATAGGTGTGGGAGGGGTTCTGTTCGGTGCTGGTCCCTCCGTCTCCGAAGTCCCAACTCCGGGAGGTCACGGTGCCCGTGGATGCGTCGGTGAACTGGACGCTGAGCGGCGCCGCGCCCGATGTGGGAGTGGCGCTGAAGTCCGCAACCGGGCAGACATTAACGCTGTCCGATCCACTTACGCTGAAGCTGACGGTCCCGGTACTGCCCGGATTCCAGGTGGTTACCACAATCGTATACACCGTACCCTGGGTCAATGAATAATTGCTGATTCTGGATAGCCTGTTGCTGCCGCTGTTAATATCGTCATTGGCGACAATCACGTTGCTCAAAGGCTGGGTCGGATCGAAAGATGAATACAGGAACAGCATGGGATCGGGATTTGTTTCCGTCGTCCCGTCGGATTTCGTCAGGCTCGCCTGTGTCGTCTCGATGGTGTAGGAACCGGACACTGTCGGAGAAAAGCACCTGGTGGCGTAATACGCGGTTTGATTCCCGGCCGAGATGTTCGGAGGTTCAATGTTCCCCGTGGTGGCGATCGAAGGTCTGGTGAACGATGTGCTGTTCGTCAGGCTGACGTTGAAGCTCGTATCCGCTCCAAAAACAGGGTTGACGCAGATTGCGAGAAAGGCCGGGAACCAGAAAAGGAACCGGTAGAGCATGAATTGAACTCCTTGCTTTGTCGTTGATTCATTTTGGCTATCGATACACATTGAACGGGAAACAGCGTCGTTAAGGCAAAAGCGGGGTAGTGGCGACAGAACTCTCTTGGGGAACGTCACCGGACCCTACGGCGTAACCTGCTTGCATCCAACCGCTAACCCGCATTGCTCTGAAAACGAGTGTATCGAATACTAAGAAATTGGTGCAAAGTCAAGTTTTATGATTGCAAGTAGTTGTAATAATGCGGAAAAGGCTGCGGCGATACCGGGCCGGTGCGGACCGGGCCGTAAAAGGGAAAAAGATAGGATTAGGGCATGGTTATCGGTGAGGGTTTCCGGCCGTCCGGTGCGGTTGTCGGCCTAATGCTCCGGAAACTGCAACGGAATGTCTTTCACCGTGTGACCGAAGGATCGTTATAACGGCATCCGGCATTGTACGTTCCTTCCATCCATGGTTGTGTTCCTCGGTGGAGGGATGCCGGGTGGAGGAGGCGGGGGTGAAACCCCGGTTGAGCGGGGTTTCACGCGATTCCTTACGTTAATGCGCGGGAGCGTGGGAACCGGAAACGGCGTGGGCGCCGTAACTCAACTTGAAGCCTATGGGGGGAGCCCTCCGGCCCGGGAAGCCGGAGGGCTCCCCCCACGATCAGCCGATTAACCGACCGTTCTTCCGCTACGCTGTTGTCGGAAGCCCTCGAAGAGGTCAACGCTGCGATCTGTCGAGGTCGAAACGGTCGAGGTTCATGACCTTATTCCACACTGCCGTGAAGTCGTTCAGGAATTTTTCCTGCGAGTCCTCGCATCCGTAGACTTCCGCCAGCGCCCGGAGTTGGGAGTTCGAACCGAAGACGAGGTCGACGCGGGTACCGGTCCATTTGAGTTCGCCCGTTGCGCGGTCCCGCCCCTCGAACACGTTTTCGTCATCCGGGGTTGGCTTCCACTCCGTGCTCATGTCGAGCAGATTCACGAAGAAATCATTGGTGAGCGTCTCCGGCCGCCTGGTGAAGACGCCGTGTTTGGACTGTCCGAAGTTGGCGTTCAAGACGCGCATACCGCCAATGAGAACCGTCATCTCGGGAGCGGTCAGCGTCAGCAGTTGCGCCCGATCGACCAACAGTTCCTCCGCCGGTACGGAGTATCTGGCCTTGAGATAGTTGCGAAACCCGTCCGCGGCCGGTTCGAGCACGGCGAACGACGCCACGTCGGTTTGCTCCCGCGATGCGTCCGTGCGTCCCGGCGTGAAGGGAACGACCACATCGTAACCGGCATTCCTCGCAGCCTGCTCGACGCCGGCGCAACCGCCCAGGACGATCAGGTCGGCGAGCGAGACCTTCTTCCCGCCGGACTGGGAGCTGTTGAAATCCTTTTGGATTCCCTCGAGGGTCCGCAGCACGGCCTTCAGCCGGGCCGGCTCGTTGACTTCCCAGTCCTTTTGCGGCTCGAGACGAATGCGCGCCCCGTTGGCCCCGCCGCGCTTGTCGGAGCCGCGGAACGTGGATGCCGACGCCCAGGCGGTCG
>CAYOVG010000258.1:0-10577 GCA_964407285.1 uncultured Syntrophobacteraceae bacterium | reverse complement strand
ATGGAAGGCAATTACCACCTGGACGGCCTCGGGGAAACGACGGGATGACGCGCTTCCGTCATCCCGCCCGCTTTTCATTCCGTCATTCCGCTTTTTTCCTGCCCGCCTTTTTTCTCTTCGTCTTCTTTCGGCAGAGTGAAAATGAAGTCGGAACCGTCCGTTGTGGCTTCATACCATATCCGGCCGCCGTGCTTGCTGACTATTTCACGAATCAGGTAAAGCCCCATCCCCATACTGTCCCTGTTGTCGGGTGACGAGGGGTCGCCGATCTTTCCGAATTCGGTGAAGAGCCTTTCCCGGTCCTCGACGGGAATCGGCACGCCGCTGTTGTACACGTGCAGCCGGTAGTGGGGACCCCGGTCCTCGAAGCCGAAAGCCACGGTGCAACCCTTGCCGCCATACTTGATGGCGTTTTTGAAAAGGTTCCTGTAGACCACTTTGAGCCAGATCTTGTTCGCATTCACGGAAATGGTGCGGGCGGGAATGGCCCCCATGCGGTTATCTATGGTAATCTCGTTTTTCTCTATCTCGTTGGCCAGTTCGTCCAGAACGGGATCTATGACGTCCTGCCTGAGGTCGAGCACTTCCTGCTCCACTTTGGCGGTATTTCCTACAGCGTACGCTTTTCCGAGACAGTCTTCCGCAATGCCGAGGGTGTGAATGACTCTTCCCAGCAGGTCCTTGAGGGTATTCTCGACGCTCTCGTCCATCTTTCCGTAGGTTCCCCGCAGCAGCAGCTTCAAGGTGGCCGCAACGGCAATGTGAGGGGCCCGTATATCGTGCGCCATGACCATGACCATCTGGAGGATTTGCTCGTTGAGCATGCGGATGCGCTGTTCGGATTCAATGAGCGCATCCTGCCTTCTCTTCTGTTCCGTGATATCGCGCAGATGGCCTTCATAGAAGACGGTCCCGTCCTCCTCGAACCAGATGTTCGCCGTGAGGGCGGCGGTGAACTTCGCGCCGTCGAGTTTTTTCATCTCGATTTCGTAGTCCTTGAGGCTTCCGTACTTCATAATATTGCGCCTCAAGCGCTTCCTGGTCTCCCGCACCCAGAGCAGATCGACAAGGGACGCCTTCTGAAGCATCTCCTGCCGGTTGCTGAATCCGAACAACTCCACGCCGGCGCGATTGACATCGACAAGCCTGCCGTCTTCCGTAACGACGAATCTCGTGTCCGGCGATGCTTCAAAGTACCTCTTATACCTGGTTTCCAGGTTGTTGTAGGCCTGCCGCATCTGGTAGTAGGATTCCTCGGGGGACACGGTGGACTTGTACAGGGGATAAACGGCTTCATCTTCGAAAGGATCATCCAGGTAGGGCTCGTTCATGGCAAAATGCCTCCTCTGCCGGTTCAGATTGAAGCCGCTCATTCGGCCCTAAGAGGGCTGGAGACTCCGCCATCCTAGCGCCTCATCGGCTCTCGGGTTTATCCGTTGAGATCGGCGCGCCGGACGAAAAAACCCGGTTCGACGCCGGAACCGGGTCCCGCCAACGCAATGGAGTCGTCGTTCATAACCTGAAGCACCTCGACGCTTCCCACGGGCGCTCCGGCTTTGTCGAGGAGCGTAAGGTGGTCTCCCGTTTTAACGCCATGTGCGGTTCCCAAACCGAAAGCGATATTGAACCCTCCCCCGTCGTCCTGCCTGGGCATGGCCATGTATACGACCGCTTTTCCTTGCAGGGCGAGCGCCTTGTCCATGCTCCTGGACAGCAGAAAAACAATCAGAAAAGTCGCCAGGATCGGCAGGAGCGATGCAGCCATGACGGCCCATGGAGAAAACCCGAAATAACGGGTAATCACGGACCTGGCCGCCTGCCGCATTTCCTCAGCACTACTATAAACACGAATGGTGAACGGCGCCTGATTCTTTTGCGGTTCGCTCCCTTTGCGTACGACCACGAGTGTGTATTCCCCGGGGTCGATCCCGGGTGAGACCTCGACCACTCCTCGCCACATCTGGCCTCCGAGCCAGAACCCGCGGTGCACCGCCTCAAAAGTGAGTTGAATCCGGTCCGAAGAACTCGTGTAGACCAGTTCGCCGATGTCGCCGACATCCTCCGCGAGATACCCGTTGATCTTCGATGCGCCTCCCGGCAACATCTCATAAAGATTGGGCGGACGGCCGAAAGTGGAAATAATTCCATCGAAGGCCGCCAGGATGAAGACAACGATAAGTAGGGCGGCCAGTTTGCCCGCCGACTTTCTCAAACGGGAGAGCTTTTCCAGATTCATGAACCCGACCTATGCGTGCTCCGTTCGGAGCTTCTTCACTGCAACTCCAGCCAAAATGAGAGTCGGCGCCAGCATGGCGAAAAACGACTTCATGAACACCGGGGTGAGCGTATCGGCATTCTTGGCCGCAAGGAACATGCTTATGCACAACTCAACAACAATTATAATATCAACGATCACTATGGCAATCTTTTGCTGTAAATTCATTTTCAATCCTTCCTCGCAGGCGGAGACGGCAGAGCCGCACGATCCGGCGACCAGTGCGGCTCTTTTGCTCTTGCATGTGTGTTCCCGGTTACTTCTTGAAAATATCCGTTTTGCTCACATTCATGAACCTGGCGGCTTTGCCGTCTTCCTTGTAGTAGACCCGGACCTCGTCGCCGTTTTCCCAGGTGTCTTCGGAAAGCCCGAAGTACTCATCAGGCACGGAGAACGTGGTGAGGGTCTTCTGTCTCTTGGAGTAGACGGTAATGGTCTTCTTTGCCTGGTCTATGGCGGGGAAGTGCCTGGTCTGATCCGTGATGGAGTCATAGACCAGGGGATCGGTGGCCGATACGTTCTCCTTCTGATCGATCAGTGTATAGTTGATCGTCGCGAAGCTGTTGGTCGAAGGCACGTAGATCACGATCTGTTTTGCCTTGGTGTCGAGCTTCATGCGCTTCCCGATTTTTGGCTCCGGCCCCACTTCCATCGGGTCCGTAGGCAGAACGTATGTTACGGGGGGAAGAATCGTGTAGTCGGGGGCCAGCCCGGACACGGTATTCTTGTCCCTGATTATGGTGACGGTCTTCTTGTCCTTATCGAAGGCTATCGCTCTTCCCTGATCCACCTTGCCGAAGTTCGAGCAGCCGACCAGCGCAAGGGGCAGGATAATCATTATTGCCGGCAACCAGTTGAACTTTCTACTCATTGGTAATCTCCCTCTTTGAAAATCCGGTACTGCGTTGTTTTCGAGAAATCGTATCGTCCCGCCTAATGCGCTGCTTTGGTCCCCGCTTTCTTTGCCATGACTTCCGCCTTGGCGCCCTGGATCATCTTTACGAAGATGTACAGCGACAAAGCCACCACCAGACCCAGGACCAGCACGGTGGAAGTACCGTCCAGAAGGTCTTTCTGCGCCGGCAGATACCTGGTCATCAGCTTGAGAACGATGGAGAGCGCGCAACCGACAACCGCCAGTCCGAAGGCGATGCGGATTCCGTAGCCCTTGATGTACTTGGTCGCCACGGTGCCGATCTGTGCGCCGATGGATGCGCCGATCAGCATGATGACCGCCGCCACCAGTTCGGTGCGGCCCTTGTACGTGTAAGTGCCGGCGCCGTACAGACCGGAGATCATGACCTCGAAGAGGTCCGTGCCGACTGCCACGTGGGTCGGGCAGCCCAGGATGTAGATGAGGGACGGCATGCGGATCAAGCCGCCGCCGATTCCGAGGATACCGGCCAGCCACCCGGTGAGGAAGCTTACGAAGATCGGTAGCCAGGCCGAACAATGGATGCCGGCTACCTGGAGGTGGATCATGGGGGGGATGTTGAGTTTCTGGAAAGTCTTGTGCCACTCGACACCGGTTGTCAGCTTGTCGACATCCTTGCCTGCGGCCAGGGCTTCTTTCTGTTTCTGCCTTCTCTTGTTGACGTCATGGAAAACCATCCAGGCAATGAGGAACAGCAGGACAAGGTACATGTACCTCACGACGATTTCGACGTTGCCCAACCGCTCCAGCCACATGATCATCTGTGCGCCGACTTCGAACCCGACCACGGTTCCGACGAGCATGATGACGCCGAGTTTGTAATCGACGTTACCGAACTTCCCGTGACGCATGGTGGAAATCAAAGACTTCCCGGCCATGTGGGCGATATCGGTCCCGATAGCGAAGGCCATGGGAAATCCGAGGATGTTCAATCCGGGCGTGACCATCCATGCTCCGCCCATTCCGAAGAAACCGCCGATAATTCCTACACCTACTCCAAGGATGATGAGTCCGGGCCAGAATATCTTGACTCCGGCGATAGGCATTAAGATATACAACCAGTCCATGATAAGACCTCCTTCAAGTCCCGTCGGGTAATACTGCCGTGATAACGATTCGTTCCAGAACCATGAGTATTAGTGCTCGGCCAGATCCCTGGAATGCAGATCGATGCCTATATGCTCCATGATGAAATCGGCCACCACTCCGAAAAGCACTCCGATAAGCGGAATCAGCGTAATCGTAAGCAGGGCGAACTGAATATGGCTCTCATTGTAGAGGTTGCCCCACCATCCCATGATGCCGGTGAGCCCCCTGGTATCGGCGACGATAACGATAGCCGTGCCCCCGCCGCCTGCCGCTGAAGCTATCCCGGGCAACAAGAGCCACACGAGCATCCCAAGACCCAACATCTTCGACCACAACTTCTTCATTTCCTTCATCTCCCGGTTAATGTTGTAACTCAATAACTTACATCGACTTACCAGTTACTAGCGCACCACCGACACGCTGCAAGGGGCGTTCGCCGTTACCTTTGCCGCCGTACTGCCGAGCAGAATCCTGTCGAGTCCCATCTTGCCCCTGCTGCCCATGATGATCTCGTCGAAACTACCTTGCTGAGCCACCTGGATAATGCTGTTGGCGGGTACGAGGTCGGCTTTCAGCAGGACCGCGGCGGGAACGGCATTGCTCTCGAATACGGCTTTGGCCTTCTTGAGCGCCGCGCTCGCCTCGCCTTCCAGCTTCTCCTGTATGCTGGGAGGCATTTCATCCAGATCCTCCTTGGCATAGTAGGCCACTGCCAGGATAGTCACCTCAGCTTTTCCCGTTTTCGCCAAATCCAATGCTTTTTGGACAGCCTTCATCGAGTAATCCGACCCGTCTGTAGGAACCAGCACCTTCATTGAAATACCTCCCTTCTATTTCTTTCAATCCTTGATCCGTTCGTTACCGGCGGCCCGGCGCCGCTTGTGTCTGTTGACCTCCTTTTGAGCAACATGCATGCCATGGGTTTTTTTATCTTGTAAATCATGGATATTGCGGTGCTTATTCCGGATGAGCGCCGCCGGTCGGATGCAAATGACAGTGGATTTACAGTGTGTTGACCGATGGAATGAAACTATCAGGCGACAGAAGTGTCACCTGGAGGTGACAGGGGAGGGGGGACAGCGGTCACAGGCTTCGACCTGAGAACCGGCGGCGCCCACTCCACGGCTGGGCCGCTCCAGGGTTCTCATACGGCGTTTCTGTATGGGGACCGCATACGGCGCGAGCACGGGCAGAGGATGCCGGCGCACGGGAACGAGTGGTCCTTGCTTCGCGCGGCGCCTTCGGCTTGAAGCCGTCTGAGGGCATCGGCAGGGCGGATCTGTGTTCTTACGGAGAAAACGGCAGCGAAAAGCAGTCTGTTCAGTGCGCTGTCAGGGAGTCTGAACCACGGTGGTATTGAGGAAATGGCCTATCTTCTTCCTGAATTCCTCGACCTTGATGGGCTTCAGGAAATACCCGGCGGCGCCGTGCTCCATGGCTCTGGAGGCATGCTCCTTCTGATGGATATAGGCGTCGATGACGATGGCGAGGTCCGGAAGAATTCGCTTCACCTTCCGGACGAGGCTGTAGTTGCCCGCCGTGGCGAACGACACGTCCATGATGACCAGGTCGAAAGGAATATCTTTGATGAGAGCCATGGCCTCCTCTTCCTTGGCGGTCCAATAGCATCTGCAATCCTTACGGGCCTCCAGGGACCTCGTAAAGAGTTCGCTCATGTCTTGCTCGGGGTCCAGTATGAGAATGTTCTTTCGATTCATCTCAGGCAGTGTCCATCAAAAGTGACAGTAAAAGACAGGGCTCCTTGTCCTCTCGCTCCGGTTACGCATTCGATTCTGCCCATTCTTCCGTTATGCTCCTGGGTACCCGATTGTGACGATACAAGTAGCATGCCAGTAACCAACGGATACTGTCAGGGAATTCCAACGGTTATTCAACGGTTGTTTTCAAACGCTCACTCTTCGCCTTTCACGGGAATGGTGATGGTGAAGGTTGTACCCGAATGGCCCGGTCTTTCTTCTTCCGTCCAGCTTTCACACGTAATGGACCCTCCATACTTGGTTATGATTCCATAGCTGACGGAAAGACCGAGACCCGTGCCGTCGCCGACTTTTTTCGTGGTGAAGAAGGGATCGAAAATTTTTTCGAGAAATTCCGCCTTGATGCCGCACCCGGTATCCGACACCCGGACCTCCACGCGGTCGTTCGTCTTTCCCATGTGAGTGGTGATGGAAAGCGTCCCCTGGTTCTCCATGGCGTAAATCGCGTTGTTGATGAGGTTCAGAAAAACCTGCTGGAGTCCCCTCGAATCGCCTCGCACCAGCGGAAGTCCTTCACCGAGGTGAACCACCGGCGCGATGTTGTTCATGTCGAGGGTGTGTCTCACCACCGACAAGATGGCCTCGATGTTGGAATTGACATCGCAATACTCCTCGGTTTCATCGCTGATCCTGGCGAAGCTGAGAAGCCTTTCGATGATTCCCTTGCAGTGGAGTCCATGCCTTTCGATGATTTTCAGGTCGTTGTACTCCATGGTTCCGGGTTCGATCTTCTCCTGCAGCAGGTCGCAGAACCCCAGCATTATTCCGAGGGGATTGTTGATTTCATGAGCCACGCCGGCGGCGAGAGTGCCCAATGACGCGAGTTTCTCCGTATTGATGAGCTGTTTCTCCAGGCTCTTTCTGTCCGTGATGTCGCGAGCTATCCCCAGGATGATCGGTGAGTCGGCGCCCTCTCCCTGGATGGGAATATACTGGATGTGAAACCAAAGAGGTTCATTGTGAACCTGAAAAACGACCTCGGCCCTCTGCGCCTTTCCCGACATGATAGCCTCTCCCACCATGTTGAGTTGCTCGCGGCCGTGTTCCTCGGGCAGGAACGCCGCAATGCTCCTGCCTACCAGGCTGCCGGCTTCCACCCCGAATATCCTGGTCATGTGCCTGTTGGCGGACCGGATAACGCCGTCGTAACACAGGGTGAAAATGAGGTCCTCCGCTCCTTCGACCAGGGACCGGTAGTTGGCTTCCGATCTTTCCAGTTCCGCGGCCTTAGTTCTCAGGTCCTTGGTCTTGACGGCGATTTCGTGTTCGAGGATTGTCGTCCAGCGCAGTTCGTAGAGCACCACCATTGCGCCGCAGACGAGGATGACGAGCAGGATAAGTCCCTGGAGCAGTATTTGCCTCCCGTACACCTGGTGGATGATGCCCTCGATCTCATGGAGGGGGGCCACGACGGCTACCGACCAGGTATAATCGTGGAAAGGCCCCTGGATACGCACGGGAGTGTAGGCTATGAGCTTCTCCATCGGTTCGATGACGTCTCTGTGCCAGCCGGAGGTGTACGTCCCCACGCCCTCTTTCCCCTGGAGCATTTCCTCGCGCTGGATCTGGTTGATTTGATTGAAGGAGATGCCGGGATTGCGATTGCTCCGGATTTCGAAGGCATTCTCTCCCAGGAAGCTGCTCTCGGGATGGTAGAGAAACGTGCCGGAGGAGTCCAGAACCCATGAATAACCCGTCTTGCCCGACCTGACGGGCGTCATAATCTTCTTGAGAAGTTCGCTGATATCGACGGTGGCTCTCAGGTACCCGGCAAAACGGTGCGATGCCCACGGGTGTCGGCTGTCCGTGGAATCCTGGTAGGTCGGGATGATCAGGTCCATTACCGTGTGTCTTCTATCGCCCACCGGGTCCTTGGGGCGAATTCCGGCGGCCATGGTCTTGCCGCGATTGCTCATGGAAGACGCCCAGGAAAGGTACGCGGCGGCGTCCACATGCCCGAGACCGAAATGGCGCATGGCGATCCCCTGATCATTGGCCACGAAGAGGGTATTTCCGTCCTGGTCCACGCGGCTGATCTCCTTGATGTCGTCCCGGTTCAATATGGGCAGCGCCGCAACCAGCAGGGCTTCGTACTGCTCGGGTTCACAATGCTGGATGGTCGACAGCGAGTTCAGAAGGACGATATCCGCAATGGCGTTTTGAATGGAAATCTCCACTCTTCCGGCCGCCGTCCTGGCCAGCACCAGTTGCTGCTCGTTGAATTGAGCCCTTATGATTTCTTTCATCTGGCGAGCGGTGGAGATGCCGAGCGACAGGGCTCCCGCTATAAGAAAGAACGTAAAGATTCCGACGACTCTCAGGATTTTGTTGAGTTGGACCCTTTCTCGCGCCTCCATTGCTTGCTGTTCCTCCTGGTTAGGGGATTTGCGCGGTTGTCGGCATGGAACTGACCGGGACTGTGATCGTGATTCTCGTATTTGTACGCGATTGGGAAAGCTAAAATCAAGGCGGTCCTGGTGAAACTTGCAGGTGACATTATGGGGAAAGTGAAACTCATTGGAGACATTTTGCCTCTAGTGAAACTTTAAGGTGACATTTCAGTTGACTTTGGGATATCATAATATACAAGGAAATGCAGGGATGCTGTTTTGGTGCATGCCGTGAAAAGGAGCGCCCGAACAGGAGTGGACCTCCTTTACGGCATATTCTCTATTCATAGGTGCGCTTCTCGAGTTTTCATTTCCGGAGGAAAGCGAAATGTCCGGTCGAATTCTAATCATAGACGACGAGCAGGATATGCTCGCGCTCCTGCAGCGTATTCTCTCCTCCAGGTCGCAGTATGAAATCACCACCACCAGCGAGTCCGCCAGGGCGCCGGAGTTGATTAGGGAAAACAACTTCGACGTGGTGATAACGGACCTCAAGATGCCGATGCTGGATGGACTGCAGGTGCTGGAAATCGTGAAGCAGAAAAGCGAGAGCACCATCGTTGTCATCATGACGGCCTACGGTACCATAGAGTCGGCAATAGAGGCCACGCGCAAGGGCGCCTTCGATTACATAACCAAACCGTTCCGCAAGGAGAGGATTCTCCACGTCGTCGAACAGGCCTTCAAGGTTCAGCAACTGCAGAAGGAAAATGATCTTCTTCGGCAGGAACTCGAGGGCAAGGCGCAGTTTCCATCGCTCATCGGCGCGGGGCCGGTGATGGAAAGACTGCAGTCCCAGATCCGGCAGGTGGCGGGGACATCCGCAACGGTGCTCATCACCGGCGAGAGCGGCACCGGAAAGGAACTGGTGGCGCGCGCCATCCACGGTAACAGCCGGAGGTCGAAGGGCAAGTTCACGGCCATCAATTGCAGCGCGATCCCGGAGTCGCTCATCGAAAGCGAGTTGTTCGGACACCTTCGGGGTTCCTTCACGGGGGCGCTGAAGGACAAGAAGGGTTTGGTGGAAGAGGCCAACCACGGAACGTTGTTTCTGGATGAAATCGGCGACCTCAGCCTGGTGATGCAGGTGAAGCTTCTCAGGCTGCTGCAGGAAGGCGAGTACAAGGTGATCGGCGACAACACCATCCGGAAGGTGGATATCCGTTTCCTTGCGGCAACCAATCAGAACCTCGCCGAGAGAATCAGGAAAGGCGAGTTTCGGGAGGACCTCTTCTATCGTCTGAATGTCATAAACATTCACATTCCTCCACTTCGCGAACGAAGAGAGGACATACCCCTGTTAGCCAAACACTTCCTGCTCAGGTACGGGGTCCTTCACAAAAAGAACGTGACGGGATTTTCGGACGAAGCGTTGGAGTACCTCTTCAGATATGAGTGGCCCGGCAATGTGCGTGAACTGGGAAACGTCGTGGAGCGCGGAGTGATCATGGCCATGTCCGAAGTTCTGCGACTCGGGGATATTTCCATCCCCGGCCATGAGATTCAGGAATGTCCGGAAGCCGGAGCGCTGGATGAGGAACTCTTTTCCATGCCCTTCAAGGAAGCGAAAGACAAGCTGGTGGAGGATTTCCAGGCTCAGTACATCGCCAAGGCGCTTGCACGGCACGGGGGAAACGTGTCTCAAACCGCCAGGGACTGCGGGCTCAAAAGGCAGTACCTCCACCGCCTGATGCGGGAGACGAACGTCGACTCCAAAGCTTTCAAGAAATAGTATCTACCTCACAGCTATGTTTCCCGTTGTGAGTGCTGTAGACTGCGTACTCGCCAGTCGAGCGTTTATTCTAATCATTACAGGTTGACACTATCCCGCCACAATCGTACTATGTTTCCTGTCTTCTCTCCGATTCTTTTTCGTATTATCTCGCTGAAGACAGATAAAAACCGTCAAGGGATCATCTGATCGGTCGGACTCATACTCAAAGGAAATAAGTGAAATGGCGGTTCCTTTCACTGATCGAGAATTGGAAAGAGCTTGCCGGGATAACTTCTCTGCGTCGATACAGGCGGAAAGGAGTAATTCCCACAGATTACTTCTATCCTGAATCCGTGAGCCCAAAATGAGCAGGCATCCTCATTAGGATTATGGTTGA
>CAYOVG010000257.1:0-10647 GCA_964407285.1 uncultured Syntrophobacteraceae bacterium | reverse complement strand
CCCCGTGCCGCCGTACTTGCGCGTCGTGGACGTATCGGCCTGGGTAAAGGCCTCGAAGACCTTCTCCATCTGTTCCTTGGACATCCCGATGCCGGTATCGCTCACCGAGAACCGCAGCAGCGCATTTCCCTCCTCGTCGATCTTCCCGATGAGCTCCACGCTCAGGACGATCTCCCCCTTCTCCGTAAACTTGACCGCATTGTTGGCCAGGTTGGTGAGGATCTGTCCGAGCCGCGTGGGATCGCCCCGAAGCTCCAGCGGCACGTCGGGACTGATGCGAAACAGAAACTCCAGTTCCTTCTCCCGCGCTCCCACCGTCACGATGCTGGAAATATTTTGCAGAACATCGTCGAGGTTGAAATCGACCAGTTCGAGTTCCAGCCTCCCCGCCTCGACCTTGGAGAAGTCCAGCACGTCGTTGATGATGTTGAGAAGCGACCGGGCCGACGTGTCGATCTTCCTGATGTAGTCGACCTGCTTCGGCGTAAGCTCGGTTTTCAGGGCGAGATGGGCCATTCCCAGGATCGCATTCATCGGGGTCCTGATTTCGTGGCTCATATTGGCCAGAAACTGGCTCTTCGCCTGCGAGGCCGCTTCCGCCTTCGACGCCATCTCCCGGGCGTGCGCGATGGCGTCCTTGAGCTGCCGGTTGACTTCCTCCAACTCCATGCGCGCCCGTTCGGCCGCATCCCGCGCATCGATCAACTCCCTTTCCGCCTCGTTTCTCTTCAGGAGGTTGATGTAGGCCCCCGCGTGGTAGCGGATGCGCGCGATCATCTCCATGCTGTCGGGAAGCTTGACCAGGTAGTCGTTCGCCCCCAGGGCGAACGCTTCCGCCTTCGTATGGGGTTCTTCCTTACTGGACAGCACTATGAGAGGGATATCGCGCGTTGCCCTGTTGGCCCGGAAATACCTGACCAGCAGGAGACCGTCGATTTCCGGCATGATCAGATCCTGGAGGATCACGGTGGGAGCGATCCGGTTCGCGACCCGGATGGCATGCTTGGGGTCCTGGCAGAAATGGAAGTCCATATCCGGTTCCGTGCCGAACACCCGTCGAAGCGCCTCTCCGATGATAGCCTGATCGTCTATCAGAAGGATCGTGATTCGATGCTGCGTGGGATGGTCTTTTGACATAATTCACTTTCAGCCGCCCTGCGAGGAGCGCTTCAGAAAATCCATAATGGCCTTTCCGATGTCCTGAACGGGAAGGATGTCCACGGCGGCGCCCAGTTCCTTCGCCGCCTTCGGCATGCCGTACACGATACTGGTGGCTTCGTCCTGGGCTATGGTGTACCAGCCCTTCTGCCGCAGGAGGGCCAGTCCCTGGGCTCCGTCCTTTCCCATGCCGGTCAGCAGCGCAGCGCCGCCCTTTCCCGGCCAGTACTCGGCCACGCTCGTGAAAAAGGTGTCTATGGACGGCCTGTACGTGGCGTTTCGCGGCTCCTGAGTATAGCCGAAAGTGAGGTCCGAGGACAGGACCAGGTGGTCGTTCGTGGACGCCACGTAGGCTTTTCCCGGCTCGGGACGCCGTCCATTCTCGGCCAGGACCACGTCCACTTCCGTCTGCCGGTTCAGCCAGCTCGTCATCCCCGCCGAGAACGCCTCATCCACGTGCTGCACGATGACGATGGGAGCGCTGATGGACCGGGGGATACTGGAGAGCACCTCCAGCAAGGCCTTCGGACCGCCCGTGGACGCCCCGATCCCGATCAGGGGCCGGGCCTTCTTGACGACCGGGGGCGGAGGCGGCTTCACCGCCCGGTTGCCGCCGGCCCGTGGAAACTGCCCGGCCAGTCTGGACAGTATCCTGATCTTCCTCAGGAGTACCTCCCGGTTGCGTTGCGCCGCGGCATCGTTCCCCATGCTCGGCGTATCCACCACATCGAGGGCCCCGTACCCCATGGCCTCGAAAACCTTCGAAACCTTGTCGTCCGGACCGGCGCTCACGATAAGGATGGGGCACGGGGATTCCTTCATTATTCTGCGAGTCGCCTCCACTCCGTCCATGACCGGCATGATGATGTCCATGAGGACGAGGTGAGGGGTGTCGCTCGCGCACTTCTCCACCGCCTCGACCCCGTTGCGGGCCACCCAGGCGACTTCATAGCCCGGAACGTTGAGGATTATTCGGCGCATGGCTTCCACGGCCAGCGCAAGATCGTTGACTATCCCGATTCGTATCATCCAGTTCAATTATCCCGATCCGTAATGTCTGGTTCACCTATAAGATCCACCACCGCTTCGATAAACGAATGATCCTGAAAACTGCTCTTGGTGAGGTAGTAGTTCGCTCCGGCCTGCAATCCCGCCAGTTTGTCCTCCTCGTTGTCCTTGTACGAAATAATGATCACCGGCAGCGCCTTGAAATCGGGATGCTGCCGCACCTGGGTGATCAATTCGATCCCGTTCATCCTCGGCATGTCCACGTCGGAAATGATCATGTCGTACTGGTTGGACCTGATCGCGTTCCAGCCGTCCATGCCGTCCACGGCCACCTCGACCTGGTATCCCTTGTTCTCGAGCATCTTACGTTCGAGTTCCCGGACCGTGATGGAATCGTCCACCACCAGGATTCGTTTCTTCGCTCTTTCCATCGCCTTGTCGTCGGCCGCAGCCACTGTGGAGAGGCGCTTCCCGGAGAGCTGGTTGTTGATGGAACATACCAGGTCGTCGACATCGAATATCAGGACCGGGGTCCCGTCCAGCAGAAGCGCCGCGGCGCTGAAGTTCGTGACTTTTCCCAGCCGCCGGTCCAGAGGCCGCACCACGAGGTCGCACTCGCCCAGGAAGTCGTCCACCACCATCCCGTAGGCATCCGCCCTGTCGCTCACGACCACGACGGACAAAACGACGCTCTTCTCCTCGATTTCCGGAATATCCAGGACCCGGTGCGTCTTCACGAGGGCGATGTTCCCGCCGTTATACCTGAAGTAGCGGCGGTCCTCGACTTTCTGAATATCGTCGCCGCATATGCGCAGGCAGGTTTCGATCCGCGCCAGGGGGAAAGCGTACGCTTCATCGGCGATCTTCACCAGCAGGGTGCGAATGACCGAAAGGGTCAGGGGGAGCTCCATATGGAAGGTGATGCCCTCCCCTTTTTTCGAAGTGGCCCGGACGACGCCTCCGACCTCGTGGACCATGCTGTGGACGACATCGAGCCCCACGCCCCTGCCCGATATTTCGGTCACCTTCTCCGCGGTGCTGAAGCCGGGCAGAAACAGGAAATCCATCAACTCCGATTCCGAAAGCCGCTCCATCAACTCGCGGCTGGCGAGCCCCTTCCGAAGTATCCGCTGCTTCAGCCGGTCCATGTCGATGCCGCGCCCGTCATCGGAAATTCTGATCATCAGCATCCCGGACCGGTGCTCGACCTGCAGGCGTATCGAGCCGGTTTCGGGCTTTCCGGCGGCCCTGCGCTCCTCGGGGGTCTCTATGCCATGGTCCACGGCGTTTCGGAGCAGATGGTTGAGGGGCGCGTCCAGCCTTTCCAGTATGTCGCGATCCACTTCGGTGGACCTGCCCACGATTTCGAGTTTGACCCTCTTCCCGAGACTCCGGGCCAGGTCGCGCACCATGCGGGGAAGCCCCCGCACATCCGTTCCACTGGCGAAAGGGCGCATCCGGACCCCGACGGCTTCCTGGTAGAGCCGTTCGGAAAGGGTCGTGGTGCTGCTGATGAACGTGTTGAGGCGGTTTATCCTGTCGGCTACTTTCATGCCGCAGCCTCTGAGCCTGTCTCTCGCCTGCCGTATCAGTTCACAGGACCTTCCGCTCCCGTTGCGGTTTTCCGCGATTTCCTCCTGGAGCTGCTCCAGGATGCTGAAAAGCTCGGTCTGGTCCCTCTTCAGAACGAAGAGCGAATCCGAAAACATCGGAAGCCATCGGGTATTCACCACGACCTCGCCGGCGAGTCCTATCAGGCGTTCTATTTTGGCCGCCCCGACGCGGATCATCGGCCCCTGGCGGAGAGTGGAGTCTTTGTGGAGCGTATCCGAAGACGGGGACGTTCCCGGAACGGAACATCCCGCGCCGGGTTTCGCCACGCTCGCGGCGCCTGCGCGGGGGGAAGCGTGCGCAACCGGGGTAGCGGGTTGTGGAGCATGGGGATGGGGCGATTCGGGCGCATGTTGGGCAGGCCCCCGGCCGGCGGGCGGCGAGGGAGCGGCTCGAGGAGCTTCGCCCGGGGACGCGGAGAGCCCCGAAGGCACAGGCGGAACGGGCGGCTTATGGTCCGGGCCGGTTGCGCCCGCTGCCGGGAGCGAAGGCGGGGAAGCGACCGCGGGCGTCGTCGCGGGCAAGGAACCGGTCTCCGGCGCAAGGACCCGCGGACCTGCCGGAGGAGGAGGCGCAGACGGAACGGGCTTTTTGGGCGCGCTCTTCCCGGTGCTCATGGAACGGACGGTATCGACCAGTTCGTCGATCTGCAGGGTAAACTCGGAGCTTTGCCACTGCCCGGGGTTTTCTCCCGCCGCGTTGGATATCCTGACCAGCACGTCGATCGACTTCAGCAGAACGTCGATATGTTCCGGCAGCAGGGAGATTTCGTTTCTTCGGGCTGCGACGAAGCAGTCCTCCATGGCGTGGGAGATTTTGACCACGGGATCGAGGTCCACGATCCGGCCCGCCCCCTTTATGGAGTGGGCGGCGCGCATCAGGGAGTCCAGCGTGTCCGGGGCCGCTATGCCGGATTCCGATTCCAGGAGCAACAGTCCCTCGCTCATGATCTGGGTGTTGCTCGCCACTTCGGTCCGGAAGATATCGAGCATGACCGGGTCGAGCATGAGGGAGGGGGCCTGCGCGGCGGCTTCGAATTCTTCTTCCCGAAAAGGGTCCGGCTTCGGGGGCGCGGGCTGCGCCGGGAGGGCGGCTCCCGCCGACTCTCTCTCCATAATGGAGCTTGCCTCCGGGAGAGCGGCTCCTGCTTCCGGGGGAGACGCAGTCCCTCCACCCCCGGGGGGCCCCTCTCCAACCCCCTCCGAGGGAAGAGGAGCGGGCCGAGGAGGGGAACCGGCGGGAAGCCCATTTACCGCCTCACCCCGACTCTTACCGCCACCCGCCGCCACCTCCGCAAAACGAGCGCACAGATCGTCGTATTCCGGGCCGAGCGGCCCCGGCCATCGCAGCACCTCTTCGTCGGAAGCATCGCAAATGCCGCCGAGCAGCTTCACGCTTCCGATCAGCAGGTCGATGTGCTTCGATTCGAGCTGAATCACCCCTTTCACGGCTTCGCCAAGAAGGCCGTGAACGGCCCCCGCCAGTCCGGCCACCTTGTCCAGCCCCACGATCTGAGCCGCCCCGCGCACGGCGAACGCCGACGTCGCAAGGGCGCCGAGGCGGTCCACCGCGCCCGGATAGTCCTTCAAGGCCAGGAGATTGCCTTCCAGGACCGCCTTGTGATCGACCATATCCGATCGGAAGAGATCCAGGATTTCATGGTCTACCATGCTTTGATCGTCAGGCGACGTCATTGCACGCTCCTCGTCAGACGAGTGAACAGCAACCCATCATCCAGGAGGGCGACGCTGCGGTCCTTCCAATGAAAAATGCTCCTGGTGAAGGTGGATTCGCCCCTGGACACCGTAACGGGGACGTTTTCGAATGCGTCCAGGCTCACCCGCTGAACGCCGTAAATCTCATCGACGGGGAACACCCACCGTTCGCCGTCCTTATCCACGACGACCATTCGTCTGAAGGCCCCCTGGCCCGTGTCCGCGGAAGCCTTCCGGGGATCGATGCCGAGCAGATTCAGAAGCGAGACGCACAGGTGAAGCTCTCCGTGAACGTTTATGATCCCCATCAGGACCTTGCCGTTCCGGCCGGGAATGCTGTGGGGCTTCTCGGGCTCCATCACTTCCGCGAATATGCGGGCGGGAAGCGCCATCCACTCGTCCTCGATCCGGAAAATGACCACCGTGCCGGAACCGGTGGTATCGTCCTCCTTCTGGGCCGCCATGGCGTTGGCCCACTCCGTGGCGTAACCTTCGGGCAGGTCCCGTTCCAGAAGGCTTCTTCCCGCATGGTAGTAGATCTCGCAGTTCCTGCAGTGGACGACTTCCGCCAGCTTGGGGCACCTCTCCGGCGCGTCGCCCCATACGCCTATCCGTTTCCAGCAACTGGCTTCGAATCTGTCGTCTTCCATACTCTATTGCCCTTTTCTACCACGAACGGCACGAAAAACACGAAAGAATAATCGACTAACGATCTACGTCGCCCCTGGCGCGAACCCGTTGCGCTCTTCGTCTGAACTGGGCCGCTCCGGCCGGGTCACCGTCTTCGTCGGCAATTTGAGCCAGGTATTCGAGCGCCTCGCCGTGGCCCGGATCGAGATAGACCACCCTGTTGAAACAATCCGCGGCGCTACGGGTGTCCTTCAAAGCCATGCAGATCACTCCCATGAGGAACCGGGCCGGAATGTGCAGCGCATCCTTGCCGAGCAGTTCGACGCACAGATCGAGGGCGTCCTGCAAAAGCCCCCTGTCGGCGAGTTCGCGCGCCGTATCGAACGACGAGGCGGGGGAAAGGCCTTTCCCGGAGTTCGGATCGGGCACGCGCCCCCCCCGGTCCGGACCGCCGGTCATGTTCCCGCCCGCCCCCTCCCGCTGGAGCAAATCGGATGCCATACGGTCCATGCCGTCCGGTTTCCCCGCCTGCCGAGGCGCAGAGGCGGAAGCGGGACCGATCCCCCCCGAACCGGAAGATGTCCGGATTCCGGGCGCATCCGGAGCGGGCCCGGCGCTCCCCGGAGGAGACTTCAACGCCGGCGAACCGGGAGCGTGACTCTTCACCGAACGCTCCCGCCCGGCGGGGGAAGACCCGGCGCTCACCGGACCCGCCGCACCCGCCGCTGCAGGCCCGGACACCGCCGGGGCGGCCGCCTTTTCGTTCTCCGTCCCGTTTTCGAGGTCCCCGGGGCGCATCCGTCCTTTTCGAGCACACCGCGGGTAGCGCGGCTTGCGGCACGCGAACACTCCGGGGCGCCGGATGCGCTCGAACCCGAATTCGCTGAACACCTCGTGCTCGATGTGTCCGACAAAGACGACGCCCTCCTTGTCGAGCATTCGCTCGAGCACCCGGACAACGCGCCTTTTCGCCGAAGGAGTGAGGTAAATCAAGAGGTTGCGACAAAAGACGGCGTCGTAGACGCCGTGTTCCAGCGAAACCCCGACATCGAGGATGTTCGTTTTGCAGAACCGCACCGGTTCCATGACGGAGGGCCGCAGGCGAAACCCGCCGGGCTCCGCGTCGAAGTGACGATCGCGGAACGCCAGGTCGCTCCCTCTGAACGATTCCGGCCCGTAGACGCCCGCCCTGGCCTTCTCCAGCAAAGGATTACTGATGTCGAAACCGTCGACGAGAAAACTGCCGGGGGGCATGCCCGCATCGAGGAGCGTCATGGCGATGGAGTACGGTTCCTCACCGGTGGCGCAGGGACAGCTCAGTACGCGAACCACTCCCTCCCTCGGCTTGTCCAACCATTCGGACCGCGCGAAGGCGCTCAGAAAGGAAAACGATTGCCTGTTCCGAAAGAACCATGTTTCCGGAATGACGAGCGCTTCCACCAGGGATTCCCACAACTCCCCGGATTTTTCCAGGCCGCCGACATACTCGTCTTCGCTGCTTATTCCGGACTCGCCCATATGCCGCCGCACGACCCTGGCGATAAGCTCCGTGCCCACGGCGCCGGCCGCGAGTCCGATTCGTTTCTCCAGCAGGGATACAACGGCGGGTAGCATTATGACGCCCTCCGGGGTCACTTCGGATTTCGAGTTGCGGGTTGCGCGCCGCGGGTTGCGCGTTGCGGGTTACCGGTTTCGGTCATCGTGAGCCATGGACGAAAACCGTGTTGCGTGTTGCGAGTTTCCCGGTTCCCGCGCGGGAACCCTTCAGGCCAAATCCTATCGCCCAATCATGAGGCCGGGCGTCACCCCGCCTCAACCCCCACGAAAGCTAGCCGAAAATCGAGAGGCTTCCGGGAATCAGGTCCACATCCAGCAGGTGGACCATGAGTTTTCCCTCCATGAGCACCCCTTGCAGAAAGGGGACGCTCTGAACCTGTACGCCCGCCTTGACGAACATCTCCTCGGACCTTCGGCTCGCCCCCGTGACCCTCTCCGCCATCAGCCCCAGAGTGCATATCGAACCATCCTCCATGGGGATCTCCGCGACGATAATGCGGGTGCTCAGCCGCATCCGGCAAGGCTGCCCGATGACCAGCCTGCAAAGGTCCACGACGGGTATGACGTTGCCGCGGTAATAGAAGAGGCCGGCAAAATAGTCGGGCGCGTGCGGGACGGGCTTCAGAGTCACCATCGGGGTGATCTCCCGGACCCTCTCGCACTTGATCGCATACCTGTTGTCGCCGAGCGAGAAAAACAGAACTATCATATGACGGACTCTACTCTCATCAAATCACCCTGAAGCGCGACACCTGGTCCTGCAGCCCCCTGGCGGCATCGTTCAACTGTTCGATGGCGAGAAAGGACTCCCGCAGGGATTCCAGCGTCTGCTGCATTTCCTCTCCAAGCCCCGACATGGCTTCGTTGATCCGGTTCGCATTCTGAGACTGATGGGCCATGGCCGAATTGACGTTCTCAAAACTCGGCGAGAGCGCCTGCACCTGCTCGATGATCCGGCTCAACTGCACGCTGATCTTCCCCACGTCCTCGACGCTGTGCTGCACCTTGGCGATGAACTTGTCCATCTCCATCACGCCCGCCGACACGGCGGACTGCATCTCCTTGACCATCTTGTCGATATCGAGCGTGGCGACGGCGGTCTGGTCCGCGAGCCGCCGGATCTCCCGCGCCACCACCATGAAGCCGCGCCCGTATTCTCCCGCCTTCTCCGCTTCGATGGCCGCGTTCAGGGAGAGCAGGTTCGTCTGGTCCGCCACCTTGGTGATCGTGGTCACGACGGTCGTGATGTTCTCCGCTTTTTCATTGATGGTTTCCAGCCTGGTGGATATGGACCGGGAAGCGTTCTCCATGCTCCGCATGGCCTCCTCCATGCGGGCCAGGTCCGTCTGGCCCGTGCTGGCGAACCGGGCCGTCTCCTGGGACATGCTCGCCACCTGTTGCATCGTCTGCACCAGGTCCGCCGCGACGCCCGAGATGTTCTCCACCGACATCGAGACATTGTTCATGGATTCGAGCTGGCCCGTGAGGGTCATCTCCTGTTCCTTGGTGGTTGCCGCCAGTTCCGTCGACGATGTGGTGACCTGTATGCCGGAGCGCTGGACCTGTCCGACCATTACCTGCAGCTTCTCGAGAAAAGTATTGAAAAGCCGGGCCAGGTCGCCCAGTTCGTCCCTGGAGACCACCTCGAGGCGCTTGGTGAGGTCCCCTTCGCCCTGCGACAGGTCGTCCAGGCCGCGGGCGATGCGCTGCAGGGGCCACCGCACGAACTTGGAAACCGACAGGTACATCGTGACGATGAAAAAGGCGATGATGCCGCCGAGCGTCAGGAGGCAGTTGATGAGAAACGTGCTCTTGATCCCGGAGAGTATTCCCTCGGTTTGCGCCTGGGCCATGCCGAGAGCTTCCATCGAGAACTTGAGACTCGTGATGCCCCCCGTTCCCCCCAACTCCCAGCTCTTGTGACACCGGATGCACTCCTCCGTAATGACCTGCGGCCGGTAGATCTCCACGACACCGCCCACGTTGCGCATGAAGAGCTCCTTCGAACCGAGGACGCCTTGCCGGATGTCGTCGGGCAGCGGCTGCTTCACCCGCGCCTGTTCGGAGGAGTGGGAGATGACTCCGTTCTTGTCGTAGAGGGAGAACTCCAGCAGGCCTTCCACGTTCTTCTGAGCTTCGAGGAGCCTCGCGAATTTCTCCATCTCGCCGCGCTCCAGGGACCCGGCGACGGCGCGCTCGACGGAATCGAAAATCGTCCTGGCAAACCCCTCTTCCCGCTGCTTGATGATGGCCAGGGTAGCATCGGAAAGCTCCGAAATCGCGCTGATCGCTTTCATGTACTGGAGAAACTGTGCGACCATGACCACCAGAGCCAATCCGCTGAGAAGGGCCAGGCTTAGTTTGACGTGCAGCTTCATGGGCTATCCTTTGCTGTCCTTTTTTGTAGTCTCGGAGGCGAGTTTCTTGGTGAAGAAAGGGAACGAACCCGATTTGGCGAAATCGTCCGCCGCACACCCGATGCAGGGCGAACCAGCCTTGATGCAGAAGTTTACGCCGCTGTTCCAGTGCCGGATGCTGCAGTCGGCATGAGTGGTCGGACCGGAACACCCCAGCTTGAAGAGGCAGCCGTCATCGGAGAAGGTCGGAGCGAAGCGCTCCCGCTCGTAGTCGGCGAAGCGCGGGCACTGGTCGTGCAATATCCTGGAATAGAACATGGTGGGGCGCCCCTTGGAATCCAGGGCCGGTTGCCCGTACTTGACCACATGGGCGAGGGCGCCCACGAGCCAGTCCGGATGCGAGGGGCATCCCGGAAGGTTTATGACGGGGGTGGAGATTTTCCGTTCCCGCAGGAACTGTCCCACGCTCACGGCCCCCGTGGGATTGTTGTCGGCAGCGGGAATTCCCCCGAAAGCCGCGCAGGTGCCGGCGGCGATGACCGCCCTGGCCTTTCCGGCCGCCTTCGACACCAGGTCCAGGATCGATTCCTCTCCCATGCGGCAGGCCAGGG
>CAYOVG010000256.1:0-10655 GCA_964407285.1 uncultured Syntrophobacteraceae bacterium | reverse complement strand
CTGTGAGTTTCAAGCCACGCTCCCGCACGGGGAGCGACCGGCCATTCGGTGGAGCACCATCGCCGATACACCGTTTCAAGCCACGCTCCCGCACGGGGAGCGACAGTTACTACCTCATCCCTTGCGCTGTAAGGTTTTCCGGGCGATTTGCCGCGAAGCCCGGCAACCCAAAGGCGCAAGGGACGGCATAAGCCCTCGCATCTTGCAGCTTATGCTGTAATTTCCTTTACTTCCATCAGCCGCGAACCTCCCGGCAAATCGGCGGCAGCTTGGGGTTCGCGGGGACATCGTCGGCCCACGGGACACCAGCGGGTCGCGACACCGGAGCGTGACGACTCCGGCAGACCAAAGTACCGGAAGATCACAGCACCAGGGGGCCTTCCTGATCGATGCCCGGCTTGGCCCCCACGTGCTCCACCCGGCCACGCCAGTTCGACCCCAAAAAGTAGAACCGCAGACTATCCTGCTCGGGGTCTATCAGATCGACGAGCTTGCCGCGAAAGGCCACCCACCGGGCGGGGTCCACAATGCATTCGAAAACCGAGAACTGTACTCTCTGCCCATAGTTGCCGCACATCTTCGCCACTCTGCGCAGCCGCGCCCGCCCTTCCCTGTCGGTTGTGGCCACATCGTAACTCACGAGCACAAACATATTGCTATTCCTACTCCTTCCATCCCTACTCCTTCCACTCCTTCTCCATCCATTCCTTCACTCCGTCATTTGATTATGAACGCCGGATATCCGTCCAGGTCGCCACGCAGGCGCCGCGCAAGGAGGGCCGCCTGCACGTGGAAAAGCAAGCCTATCGGCATCTTCTCCTTCATGAACGGATGCTCCACCACGTCCTGCTTTCGTTTCTGGTATGCGACAAGAACCGCTTTGCGCGTCACATCGTCCATAAGCACGGCTCCCGAACCCGAAAAACGAAACCCGCCGGGCTTCACCTGTCCCAGGTTAATGAGCGACAACGCGAGGCGGTCGCAGATGAAGGCGCGAAACTCCTCCATCAGATCCAGGGCGAGACTGGGCCTCCCCGGCCTGTCCCGATGCAGAAATCCCACCTGCGGGTCCAGCCCGACCGACTCCAGGGCCGAACGGCAATCGTGGCAGAGAATGGTATACAGAAAAGAAATCAGGCAGTTGACCCTGTCGAGCGGCGGACGCCGCGACCGGACCTTGAACGGAAACTCGTCCCTGTCCCTGGTGATCAGTTCGCCGAAGACCCCGAAGTAATGACGGGACGCATCTCCTTCGATGCCCCGCAACCCGTCCAGCGCGACCCCTCGCATTTGCCGCAGACATCCGGTGAGTCGGTCGGCGGCTTCACTCACCGCATCCGCATTCATGCGGTCGGGGTGGTCACGGGCCGCACGGCGCAAAATGCTCCTCGAATTTGCGATCTTGCCCGCCAGAAACGACCCGGCCATTTCCGCGGAGCTTTTCAGGTCGTCGGCGCGACGGTACTGCTCGCGTCTCAGAAGCACATTCCCGGAAACCGGGCCCCGGACACAGGCAAGAAACCTCCCGTTTTCCGTCAGGAAACTCACGGCCACGTCACGCTCCGCACATGCGCCCATGAGGAACGGACTCACCGATACCTGTCCGAAACAGACTATCGAGTCAAGAGTGTGGAGAGGGACCCTCAACAGCGAAGAATTGTCCTGCAACACATCGACGGTCTCCCCGTTCTTCGACAGGTAAGTCCCCTGGATCGTCACGTAGAGGGTGTTTCCATGTTTTTTCATGATCCCTCCTCCCGAGCGTTCCCAATAGCGTCGTCCATAACCTCGGCCATGTAACGCGCGACCGGCGACCCGCCGGAACACGGACGCGGCAGGCACGCATCCCGGAGTGAGCAGGCCCGGCACTTTTTCCCGTAATCGGGAGGCGGGGTAATGCCCGACGCCACGAGTTCGTGCAACCTCCGCGCGGCATTGCGCGTGTCCTCCCGAAGATCTTCCGAAAAGAGGACCTTCGTGCGTCTGCGTTCGCGCCCGTAAAACAGCGCGCCTTCGGGCACGTCCACCCCGACCATTTCCTCGAGACACATCGCCTGGGCGCACAACTGCACCAGATCGGACCGGTCCTGCTTGGGCTTGCCCCGCTTATACTCCACGGGATACGGGAGTTCGCGGGCCTTCCCCGCGCCGTCCGCCCGTTCCTGCCGCTCCTCATCGCCGCCGCTCGCGTGGAACTCGACAACATCCGCCTGTCCCGCCAACCCGAGCCGAAGCGAACGAAGCGCGAGCGAGAACTCCACCCGCACCCGATGCCTTCGTTCGGCCCCCGGATTGTGGACTCGCTCGTGAAGCACGCGCCCCTCCGCCGTGAGCCGGTTTTCCATCCACACCCCCTCGATATGGATGAGCGCGCACTGCCGTTCGCAGAAAAGCAGATGCTGGAGGGCGGAAAGAGGAAGAAGATCGTCTTCCGAATACATGGCTTATATCATCTCCATCAGGGTGACGCCCGGAGGCGCGGCATCACGGTCGACGCTCACCCGGTAGTCGGAGAACGCCCGCACCGGCCTGCCGTCGTCCGCGTGGCGATCCACGGCAACCAGGCTGAAGAGCTTGTGAGCGGGGGCGTTTCCCAAGGCGCTCTCGTGCTTGAAGACAAAAAGGCCCCTGGCGTTCATCTTGCCTCTCGCCGCCGAATGGTCGTGGTCGAACATATTGGCCAGCGATTCCCACAGGAGCGCCAGGTCGTCTTCCGAAAAGCCGGTCTGCTCGGCCAGTTTCGCCGACACGTACCCTTCCGCCCGATAGCAGGCATAGGGCACGATGTGCTTCCGGCCCATCGTGCGCTCCTTTTCCAGGTCGCGTTCGTTCGTGACGGCCATTCGCGTTATGGACAGCTCCAGCGGAACGATCGGGTCGATGCTCCGCGCCAGGTTCATCTGTACCGGTCCGCGCACCTGGCCGCAGTTCACCTCCGTGGTCATGACGGCCCCGAACGTGCGTATATCGTAGAAATTGGCGCACATCCAGCGGGTTATGCGGTGCGCATCCTCGACCTTCTTGGGAAGCTTTTTCGCGGCGGGTCGCTCCACATCGGGATTCTCGAGGTAGGCGCGCTCATTCAAGCGATTGAGGACGGCCTTCTCCTTGATGTAGATCTCGAAGGGGGGATCGCCACCCCGCGACACCTCCACATAGTTTCTGATCTTGCGCTTCAGGCACACATCCGTGACGAGGCCGTGGTTCGTTTCCGGGTCCACGCGAGGCATGTTGCCGGCGTCGGGGTCGCCGTTCGGATTCCCGTTTTCCACGTCGAAGATGTAAACGAATTCATACCGATTGGTGATGTGAGCGGCCATGTGCTATTCCTCCTCCTTGCGATCCGAAGTGTGCGAACCATCCATGGATTGCGGCTTCTTGTCCGATTTTGCGGTGTACAGATCCTGGCGCTGGTGGTAGTACCCGAGTGCGAACAGCCCCTGGTTCTCCGGGTCCAGGAAGGCGGGAAACGAACTGCCGGGCAGAGGAGCAAGGATCTCCTCGATCTTCAAATCGTACGAACCGGCAAACCCGCGTTTCTCGCCGTCGCGGCGGAGTTTGCCGAGATGTTGCAGGCCGAGGCTTATCAGCATGGGGAAGATGTTCCTGGGTGTCGCCGCGGCCGAGCCGTAGTACTTGTCCCTGATCGTGGAGTTGATTCCCGGGACGGCCTCTTTTTGAATCCTCTCGAGCACGGCGAAGAGCCGGCCCAGCCTGTATCCGGTGTTGGTGTTCTCCTTATCGAGGCTCACGGTAATCTCCTTGTGACTGTGGTTACGCACGAGGCATGCTTTGATGAGAGCGGCCCTCGGGTAGTTGATCGTCAGGTCCGCGCGGATGCGCATCAGGATCGATGGAAGAAGGTTTGCCGGATAGGGCGCGCCTGTCAGCACTGAACGGGCAAACGCTCCCGCCAGGAGAGGAGACTCGTTTTCCCTCTTCCCCTGGGGGGCCGTCTCCCTCAGCAGTCGCCGCACGGAGGGATAGGAAGGATCGTTTGGGAAGCTCTTCACGATTTCCATATCCCGCAGGTGCGCGGCAACATTCGCCAGGACCTCCCCGACGGAGCCCATGTGGCAGAAGCGCGCGGAAAGCCTTGAAGCGTTCGGCGAAAGGCCCAGGATGTAAAAAGGCGCGTCGGGTTCCTTCACCACATCCTGAATGCGTCCGCAACGGGCCGCTTCGAGAATGATCCGAAGGTCCTCGGCGGCTTCCGGATTATCACCGCCGCCATCTTCTTCAGCCGCCGCCCCGCCCAGGAGCATCGCCAGAAGATTCTCCGCCGCGCTCCCCCGCTCGGCCCAGAAGACCACGGTGGCGTCCCCGATCCCGAGCCGCTGCCGGCTCCCGTTCCGCAGGAGCCAGTTGAGCCCGGTTGTGTAGGCGAACACGGCGCTCTCGCCGACCGGCGCGTTGTAGTTCTGGTCCTTGCCGTACGACTTGAATGCGTCCAGGTTGAACGATATGAGGGCCGCTCCGCTCGATTGCGCGCCCGCCACCCCCTTTATGGCCGCATGCACCCTCCCGACAGGACCTTCCTCACCCGTTACCAGGCACATGCCCCTCTCGCCGCCGGTCCTGCCGGCGCGGTAGCGAAGCCAGGCGCCGCGCGCCTTCGGACGCTCGTGGACATAGCAGCGATCGCCCTCCAGGCGAAACACCACGTTCATGCCCGCCATTTCATCCCAGTACCGAAGGCCGGGCGCATCGGCCGGGCTCCAACTCTCGAGAAAGCGCCCGACAGCTTCCAACCCTTCGTCGTCGACGCCTTCCGCGATCGTCTTGTGCAGCGCTTTGAACGCCGCGAAGGCTTCGGCGACCCGCTCCGGTTTTCCCTTTCCGTCCGCTCCGAGAACATACCCGGTATTGTCCCAGAGAAAACTCGGCGCATACCCGGTACCGCTTCGCTTCGCAGGCTCGGGAACGATCATGTCCACGGGGACGGGCTTCCTTCCGGAAGCGTCCCGAAGATCCAGCACTCCGTCCCCCGCCGGGTTTCCCCGCCTGTCCAGGCAGAGGCAGAAGTGGATCTTCTGCCGGGAGAACCCGAGTTTCGGGAGCCCTTCGGTCCCGGCGTCCGCAAGCCGGTCGTAGTACCCTTTCAATGCCTGAAGGATCATGACCGCACTCCTTCCGCGCCCGGGGGCGGGACATCAATGGCGCCGTCCATCATGACGGCGCGAAAAAAGGTCGGTTGCATGCCGTTGTCGAAATCGACGTTGTGGAGCATCCAGCCGAGGTCCTTTTCTCCGCTCAGGGCCGACACGGGCGGCTCGCCCTCGACCAGTTCGAAGAAGGCGGGAAACTCGCGGCAACCGAGGTACGGGCGATGGAAGCACCGCCCCGCGCGAGCCCGCCGCGAGAACATGTCCTTGTGTTTCCCCGAGTTGGCGTCGGACGGGTCCGTCAGGTCAAAACGGGCTTCGATGACGTACGCCACATCGCGAAGGATCAGCGCGGCCCGCTGCTGCCGGTCGTCCTCGATGAATATTCCCAGCCTCCCCTTCCCTTCCGCCATGGATTTCCTCGCGGGAACGACCGGTATCTTTCCGCCGAGTTCATTCCTCCTGATGTTGGTGAACCGGATGGGATTGAGCACGTGGATTCGTTCGACAATCCACCGTATGGCGGGTTTCCAGTAGACGGCTTCAAGAACGCCGCGGGCGGTCGAAGGTGTCATAACGTCGTAGGAGACCCGTTCCGCCTTGAATTCCGGGCGCGTAAAGCAGGCGTAGTCTCCCCAGACTTTCAGCATAACGCCGTGAGCCATGCGTACCTCCTTTCTTTTCGATCGGAGAACCGGGTCATACGTATTGATGACCGTTCAGGCACCCTGTTGAAGATTTAGTCTTTTTCGTATCGTTTGATAATATGCGCAAGAGTATGCAAAATATGGGAACAAGAATAGAAGAGTGAACTTTATATGTCAACGATTTGTTCGAATCATGGTAACTAAATTTACATCAGACGATCAAAGAGGCGGGATCGACAACCTGCTCCAATTCTCCATTCAGTCCAATGTCGTCCAGGTAGTGTCTATCGACTCCATCGTCGGTAAGAGCCGGCCACATGCCCTGAATCCGCTCGACCGCCCCCGAGGATTCCATCTCCCCGAGGACCCGAAGCGGGACCTGGATCGTGTATCGTTGGAGCCCGCGCAGGATGCGTCCGGGAAACTCCGCAAAGCGAAGTTCCCGGACAGCGCTCCGCGCTCTTTCATCGAACGGCGCGATCAGGGCCTCTCCGTCGTTCTCGATGAGCCGGAACTTCCCGGCCACTTCCCGAAAAGGAAACAGGCATTCCTTGTCGTGGCGTTTGATCGCCGCAAGGATGTCGTTACGATCCAGCCTGTCCTTTTCACGCCAGTATAGTTCCTTGAAGAAATCGTCAACGGCCTCCAGCGACAGCGGGTTCGCGTGCCGACGGATGATCCGCGCCCCCGTTTCCGCGGGGATGCGGAAACTCGCATGAAGCCGGCTGTCCTGAAGCGAGTACACGATCACGCGTCCCGGAGACGAGAGTTTCCCTTCCCGGTTGCACCGCCCCGCAGCCTGGGCGATGGAATCGATACCCGCAAGCGCCCTCAAAACGACGGGAAAGTCGATGTCCACCCCGGCTTCGATGAGACGCGTGCTGACAAGGCGGCAGGGAAGTCCGTCCTCGAGCCTCCGCCGGATCTCATCGAGCTTGCGCGACCGGTGCTCCGGGCACATGAGGGCGCTCAAATGGAACGCGCCCTCGGCGTGTCGTATCCGCTCGTATAACCTCCGGGCTTCGGGACGGGTGTTCACCACGCAAAGCGCCTGCTCGTTCTCCAGCAGGCATCCGGCGACCTCATCCTCCGACGGGCATCCGGCATCGGACACGACGACCCGGCGTAGCGCATTGTAGAGCCCCTTCGGGTCCGGGACGATCTCCCTGGGGGAATCCAGACCCCACCGGCGCTCTTCGCTTCGGGCGAGCGCCGGCTGCGTCGCGGTGCACAGCACCACCGTCGCGCCGTAGTTCGCCGTAAGCTCCCGCAGGGCCTCGAGGCAGGGGCGGAGAAAATGAACGGGCAGCATCTGCGCTTCGTCCAGAACGATCACGCTCCGGGCTATGTTATGGAGCTTGCGGCAACGGGAGGAACGGGATGCGAAGAGGGATTCGAAGAACTGGACGCCGGTCGTCACCACGAGAGGCGCGCTCCAGTTTTCCGTGGCGAGTTCCATTCGACGAAGGTTCTCGTCCCGCTCGGACCCGCCGGAGCCGGGCAGGGAGGCGTCGAACGCGCTATGATGTTCGAGTACGGCGTCATCCCCGAGAAAATCCCTGAAGACCCGGGCGTTCTGTTCGATGATGCTCGTAAACGGGATCACGTAAATGATCCTCTCCAGACCGTGACCGAGGGCGTGCTCCACCGCGAAAGCGAGCGAGGAGACGGTCTTCCCGCCCCCAGTCGGGACCGCGAGGGAGAACAGGCCGGGAGGGTCCGCGGCCCTTGCGCGGCAGGCGTTCAGCACCTCCCCGCGCAGGCGGTTGACTTCGGTGGGTTCCGGGTCTTTGAACCTGACGGCGACGCCTTCGCGCAGGCGGCGAGCGACTTCGTCAAGACCGGGGAATCCGTCGCGCCATGCGGCCTTATCCGGGTCCATGAACCGTTCGGTATCCAGGAAGTCGGCATCCACCAGGCACGAGAAGAGCATCCGGGTGAAGAAGGAGATTTGAAAGGCCCTGATCGTCGGGTCGGGATCGATGCGCTTCAGAGGAAACCCCGACGGCGGCGCTTCAGGTACGGGAAGAACGCGCCCCCCGGAAGTGTCGGGGATGTCCCTGTTCGTAAGTCGCTTCAAGAGGCACGAATCATCGGCGGACTTGCCGTCCGGAAGGCCGGAATGATGTCCCGCGATACAGGCGGCCAAAAGTCTTCCGAAAGCCGGACCAAACAGATCGACGGCGCGTTGCGCGCCCGCGGTGGAATGATCCACTCTGCGCGAGGCCCCATCGAGGCGATCCTGGTATTCTCGAGACACCTTTCCGTAATCGTGAAGCGCCCCGGCCGCTGCCGCCCACGCTCCCGCACCGAAAGCATCCGCGAATCCGCGGGCCAGGGCCGCCACATTCTCAAGGTGCCGCGAAAGGGGTTGCCACCCGCTTTTGTCCAGTCCCTCCTTGCCGTGCGCATAGAACCGCGCGCCCGAACCACCCGAACCACCCGAACTATCGGAACTACCGGAACTCATAGGAAGTCCACAACGTTTTGAATGTATTCATCGAGCTTGTTCATGACGTTGTTGTCCAGCTCGGCAAATCTCAAACCGACGGAAACCTTCCTCCTGTCCAGCGACAGGCTCTGAATCTCTCCGGCAAGATTCACCGTGTTGTCGGTGCCGATCAATTGCAGAGTCATATGAACCCGGCCGGACACCTTGAACGTGGATACATCGATGCTGTCGTCGCTGTTCGTTACCAGGCGGCACCCGCCCTTGCTGATGTCCACTATCACCCCGTTGAAAACCGTCGGATCTTCTTCCAACTGGAAAGTGGACGGGATGTAGCAGGCTATCCGTTTGGACGCCCGGAGTTCCATTTTTTCGATCTTATAGGGGTAGGATGCAAAAATGAGCCGCGTGGGATTCCTGATGAAGTTGATTATGGCGGACCTGCACCCGTAAACAACCCCTTCGTACAGGAAGACGATGTTTATCTTGTTGCCGTCGAACAGTTTCGTTTCTATGCCCGTCATTTTGGGACAATCGAGAATGAGGTAGTCATTCTTCTTGATCCCGATCAAAACACTTCTCAAGCGGTAGTCGATGCCGTCGATGTAGATCATCAAATCGGTACCGACACCGATCATGATGTCGGTAATCACGCTCGTATTCACGCTATCACCCCATCCATCGTACAGGTAAAAATCCGGCACGGTTCACAGACCGTGTGTTTGAGGCAACACTCGAGGGGACTCACCGACATTTCCGCGCATGCGGGAATCCGGGCTTTTCAAGGTTTCCCGGCCCCCCGCTCCCCGCCTGCGCGGGGACAAGCCTCGCGGGGGCGACCAGCCATAGCCCCACGCCTCGTTGTGTAAATCCCCCGGCCCCTCGCCTTCGCGGGGGCGACCCTGAAGTGTCGCCCTGTTTTGAATCGTGCCCAAAATCCGTCAAAAGCGGGCAGCGGCCCGCATGAACCCGTCGAGCAACCGCCGGGGTATCGCCATGCGAACCGAAAGCCGCCCGGTCTACCCGCTCGCGCATCTCTCCGGCCGTCCGGATTGCGGCCGCGCGGGCGGCGCATTTCCGGGGCCACGCAAAACAGGCAATCCATCAGACCGGCTGTGGAGTCATAGTCGCACAATTTCAGCTCATATGCACATATTTTCGCGCGCTCCGCCCGAACTCCCATGTCGGCTCCCATGCGACGGATCGAGGAGGCCGGGCGCGCTCACCCGGCCCTTATGCGCGATTACCAATATTTTCTCAGGGGCTGATAAAAGATATTGACTCCACAAATAGTTTGGTATAACTAATACACGAACGGAAGAGAGAGGGACTACCATGCTGAATAGATGGCGATGCAGAAAAGGAAACTGTGGGATGAACGGTCCGCAGGGATGCGCCCGGCCCCTATGCGATGCCCGGCCGGGCGAACGCTTGAAGGTCCAGACCATTACCGGAGAGCGGAACCTCTGCGCCCGAATGGCCTCCCTGGGGATCTATCCCGGAGTGGAAATGGAGCTGCTTTGCGCAGGCTGCGGTTCGCCGTGCCTGGTGAAGGTTCACGGCGGAACGTTGAGTCTCGGGGAAGGCCTGTCGGACAAGATCATTGTGACTTCGAGCGCGTAGCGCGCATGGCGGCAATCACGAAAGGCTTTATGTTCCCCTCGCCGACCCGGGTTTTGCCGGCGGCTGGTTCCTGCTTCGCCGCGTTATCAAACCGTTCAATCACTTGCGCCATCGGCCCCGAGAGGCGGCGGTCGATTCCTCGCGGTGATCGACCAGAAGTTTTTGTTCGGCGCCCAAAAGTTAGCGATATCTAATAATTCTAAACTCAACGAACATCCCCTCGACAAGGAGATTCTTTCCATGGCGGAGATCCTTCTGCGGCATATGGCGGCAGGGCAAAAGGGAGTCATTACCAAAATCAAAGCGAATGGAGAACTGGGGCGCCGCATCCGGGACCTCGGACTCGTCCCCGGCACGACCATCCATATCCAGGGCCGCGCGCCCCTCAAGGACCCCGTCGCGATCAAAGTGCACGACTTCACCCTGACCCTTCGGAACAGCGAAGCCGATTTCATCCACGTGATGGTGGAAGGAGGAGAGGCGCGCTGACCGTACGGGGCATCAGAACGTATCCGCACACGGAGAAGGAGTATTCCTTTTCCGTGTGCGTTCCTGCGGCTGGACCGACAGCCCATCCCTTCTCCAAAGCTTATGATTTGACGGCGTCCATGGAAACGACCATGGGTTGTTCCACATGAACGCCCATAAGGCTACGGGCTACGGTTCGCTCACCGGGTATCGGGCTGAAGCCAACGGGCATCGACTTCTTCCGGTCGCCGCGCAAGATTTTGCTTGACGCGAAATCCCGGACCGGGCATTTTTTCCGGCCACCATTCGATTTTACTTGACACGAAACCCCGGCCCGTGCGATTTTCCGCAACCCGCAACCCG
>CAYOVG010000255.1:0-10711 GCA_964407285.1 uncultured Syntrophobacteraceae bacterium | reverse complement strand
GCGGTCGTCGTGGCTGTCGTTCGCCAGCACGCCGCTGGCCGCCGGCACGACCAACGTCGTGTTGACCTCGGTGACGTAGGCGTCGTCAAACGCGATCGGAGGGGGATTGTGGTTGGTCACCCGGACGTCGGGCGCGTTCTGGGCGTCGCGCTTGGCCTGCATCTTGCGGGCGGTCGTCCTGGCCGTCAGGAGGTCGTTGCGGGCTTCGGCGGATTGAGTCTTGAGACGGAGGACTTCGCTCGGGAGGGCGACCTGGGCGTTGAGGCGGGCTTCTCCGAGTCGCTCGTTGGTCCGGGCGGATGCGAGAGCGCGCTCCATGACATCGATAAAGGCAAGCGCCTGGAGCCAGCGGTAATAGGTTTCAGAAACGGAGGCCACCAGGCGATTTCGAGCCGCGGGGAGTTCGGCTTCGATGGAGCGCTTCCGGTTTTGCGCCGCCTTGCGGCCGTACCAGCGGCTTCCTCCCTCGAAGAACGCCCACTCCGCCTGGATTTGCGAAGCGGCATTCTGTTGCCTGCCCGGATCGTTGAAGTTCGTGTTTTGCTGGAGCCGCCTCTGGTTGATGATATGCATGAGCGCGAAAACGGGATTGTTCGTGGTATTGAAATCCTGGGACAGGACCACTCGGGGATAGAAAGACGCCTCGACCTGCCGCACCTGCTCGGCCGCGGCCTCCGTGCGCTGCCGGACCTGTTCGAGTTCGGGACTTGCTCTCAAGGCTTCCTCGATAGCGCGGTCCAGCGTCAGCCCGCCCGCGTGGGGACCTTCGCCCTCCAGAGCCCGCATGGCCGAACCCGTCGCGACCGGGTCCGTCGCGTACGCACTCACCACGGCCGGACCCGCCGCCGGGTCATAGTGAGCTCCGGTCCCCCCATGCCGGGAGACGGGAACGCGATTCCCGTCCCGCGAAAAGGCCTCCGGACCGGTCATGCAGCCGAAGCACGCCACAACCAGCAGGCAACAGGAAAAACAACGCAGGGCCGCATCCATTCGCAAGAACAACCTCAAAGGCCACCTCCGTATGTCCGCTTCCAAAGTATAAGCATAGAATCAACGGTCAACCACCAGCCGGTCAATGAGCGTCGGAGGCTATTTCTTACCACAAGGCGCTATTGCATTTCGAGAGTTTTCTGTTGCAGATCAGATGTATATTGGATTTGCAGGTGTGGATCGACGGGGGGGTACCGGCACGCGCCCGTCCGCTACTCCCGGATTAAATTCCCGCTGTTGCTTTGATTCTCTTCGGGATACACGGAGATGGAGCACGGAAGCGACTCGTACGGAAGAATGCCGCTCAACAGGCGGCTGTACCTTTTGCACGCAGCCGCCGCGCCGGCCCTGTCCGCTCCCTGCATGAGAAAGTAGAGGTTTCCCTTCGTGTCGAAGGACACCAGGTCTTCGGCTCTCTTGTGCTCCTGGATGAGCTTGCGGATGTCCGACTGCTTCTCCATCGCCCGGTCCGGGTCCACTTGAATACGGCATAGAGCGAAAGGCCTGTTCTCCCTCCTCGATTCTTCTATCAGCTTGCTGACTCTCATGCGTATTTCGGTCCCGAGTCCGGCCATCGCTTTCAGAGTCTCCCCGGGATGAGCATCGAAGTCCGCGGGGACGAGAGCGGAGTACGAGGGACAATCCTCCACTTGCCGGACATCCATGGGCAGGAGCACGTGAAAGGAGCTTCCGGCTCCTTCTCCGGCGCTTTCCGCCCAGACCGCGCCGTGGTGCATTTCCGAGAGCCTTCTGACGAGCGAAAGCCCCAACCCGGTCCCTTGCTGTCGCCTGGAACATGCTCCGCTCTGCACTTGTTCAAACGGATCGAAGATCCTTTCCAGGTCTTCCGCCTTGATGCCGACCCCGGAGTCGGCCACGGTGATTCTAACGTACCCACCGGCCGATACGTTGCCGGCATTCCCGTTTCGACCGGCTTCAATTCCGAGGTCCTTCAGTTCCTCCACCGCGAATCGCCTTGCGCTGAGCGAGACGGTTCCCCCGGAAGGCGTGAACTTGACCGCATTGGAAAGAAGATTGTACAGGATCTGCTTCAGTCTTCTTTCATCGCACCTGATTGTCTCCGATATGGGTTCGACGCGACAGTTAACTTTCAGACCGTTCCTGTAAGCCTTCTCCTTCACCATTACCAGGCTGCCCAGCAGGAGGTCCCTGAGGTGAACTTCCGATGGCTGGAGGGGCATTTTGCCCGCCTCGATCTTCGACAGATCCAGGATATCGTTGATCAGCGACAACAGGTGCTTCCCACTGTTGAGCACATCGGTCAGGTACTCCTCCTGCAGAGGATTCAGCGGGCCGAATTTCTTGTCCAGGATCAGCTCGCAAAAGCCTATGACGGCATTGAGAGGGGTCCTCAGTTCGTGGCTCATATTGGCGAGGAAATCGCTTTTGGCCCTGTTGGCCGCGGTCGCCTCCTCATTGACTCTGAGCAACTCCTGTTCGATCAGTTTCCTTTCCGTGATGTCCCGGCTTATTCCCCGGTACCCGGCAAGTGTTTCATCGGGGCCGAAGAACGGGACCCCGTTGGTTTCCAGCACCACCAGTTTGCCGTTGCCGCCGTGGTGAACGCTTTCGAAGCTCCTGAAGGGTTCGGACCGCGCGAGAATTTCACGAAAAGAGGCAGAAGCCCGCTCTTCCGCTTCCTTCTCCCCACTGAGGAACAACTGTTTGCCCGCGACATCTTCCGGCCCGTATCCGAGCAGGCTGCTTACCTGCGGGCTTATGTACGTACAGCACCCGGATGCGTCCACCTCCCAGACCAGGTCGCTTGTGCTTTCCACCAGGCCACGGAAGCGCTCCTCGCTCTGCCGCAGGATTTCCCCCATGCTTTTGCGGAAATTGACCTCTTCGCTCAGCTTCGAGTTGGCCGCGGTCAGTTCGTTGGTGCGCGCGCGGACGAGCTGTTCGAGATGAGACCAATAGCTGTCGAGTTTTTCCTCGGCTTCCTTGCGTTTCGTAATGTCCGTCGCGAAGCCCTCGTAGTAGAGAATTTTTCCCTCATCATCCCTTACGGCGCGAGCGTTTTCGGATATCCAGATCTTCTTTCCGTCCTTGCGCAGGGCCTGGAATTCGAACTCGGACGTGAACCCGTTCTTTTCGAGAAGGTTCAGGAAAACTGAGCGAACATGCGGGTCGGCATAGATCTGGCCGCGTATGTCGTCAATGGCGGCTATCATCTCTTCGGGGGAATCGTAGCCGTAGATCCTGGCATGGGCGGGATTTACCGTGATGAACCGTCCTTCGGGAGTGGTCTGGAATATGCCTTCGACCGCTCCTTCGAATATGCTGCGGTATTTCCTCTCCGTTTCACTCAATGCCTCGGCGGAGTCCTTGATGGCTGCGAAGGCCGGTTTTATCCAAGCAATTCCCAGGACCATGAGGACTGTTATCATCAGGCCCAACAGTTCGTTCCACACGTCGGCAGGGGCGGGCGTGCTTCCCGAGCTGTACCCGGCGAACGACACGGCGCGGCGAATGGCCATGAAGGCGACCGCCACGGATATCAAAATCCAGGCCCGGCGTTTGCCGGTGAGGGGAATCATGCGAAGAGACAGGAATGCCGCGACGAACTGAAGGATTACCGAAGTTGCCAGGATTATTTGTATTTCCACAACTCTCCCCCGCGGGCGCGCACTGAAGGGTCCTCTCCGGCCGCCGCCGGCCGAAGCTTGAGCGCCCATTTCACGGTAGCAACAGATACGGATGAACACTATCGATGAAACGCTTTTCTAACGCTCTCGGGCTCCCATGAAGCATTAAACATCAGTAACCTTGGCCTTGCAAAGTGGTCCTTCATTACATGACAGCTTTGGATTTCTCGGTAATCGCCATGGTATCCGCATCCATACGGAGTCGCGCCGCAGCTGGTAGAAACAGGAATCGGGAAGCATGAATCGAGCTTGGCTGTCGCTTGTCGCTGTCAAGGCCCTCCGGAGCAGAGCACGCGAATCAACGTGCACGATTCCAGCCGGCCTTCTTGCTCCTTACATGATGTTGACATCATAAATCAGGGAAACGATCCGGCAAGGGCTGTTTTTGGCGAGGGGTCGTATAGGTAAAAACTATCCCTTTCGCAAGGATTGCAGGAAAGACTTCAGGTTGGTCTTCTTGTCGGTCAGGCCCAGTTTCTTCCGCAAATTGATCTTGTGGAACTTCACGGTGCTTTCCGAAATGCTCAGTATATCGGCCATCTGTTGCGCGGTTCTGCCCTCCTGCACGAGGTTGGCGATTTGAAGCTCCATCGGCGTCAGGTTTGAGTATTTCCAGAACAGGTTTCGGGCAAACGGGGAAGTGATTTCGTTGGCGTTGGATTCCATGAGCGCGAGGAACATTTTCTGCCGGTCGTCCAGGTGAGTGCCCTTTAGTTTCTCTATGTAGGGAATAATCATCTGCTTCATGTTATACATAATATTCTCTTCCAGTTCCATTCTGTCGTCTTCCCTGTGTTTCAGAAGGATCCGCAGGGCGGCATTGGCTTCTTCCAGTTCGATGGTCCGCTCCCGGACCCTGGCTTCGAGTTCGTCACGGGCTTCCTTGAGGGCTTCCTCCTTCTCTCGCCGGTTGATCGCATACCGGATGGAACGCTCGAGCAGGGAACTACTGACCTGTTCTTTCTCGATATAATCGTCCGCCCCGGCCTTCATCGCCAGAAGGTCCACTTCCCGTCCCCCCCTGCCGGTGAGAAAAATGATGGGGAGCGTACATCCCTCTCGCCGCGCCTTCTCCAAAAGCTCCAGCCCGCTCGAGTCTCCGAGCCGGTAATCGAGGAGGCAGACGTCGTGAGGAAGGAACATCTCGGCCATCGCCGCATCGGAATCCGTCACCCATCTCAGTGTGAACCGGGGCGGGGATACGCGCGTGAGGACATTTCGAACCCGGATGAAGTCATCCTCGTCGTCATCTATCAGAAGGACTTTCGTCGGTAATCCGAGCGATTGCATAGTGGACTCCAGGGCGCCGCAAGTCGTTTTTTTTGGAAACCGGTCCGGAGGGTAAATGTAATCTTCCGGTTTTCCAACTCAAGCCGCGGGAAGAAAACATCCGTCCACGATGTGCGAACCGGCTCGGTCTTCGGCAACCGAGCCGGTCTCACGGTTCCGGGCGATCATCTACTGCCGCGGGTTCTATTTGGCCGAAGGGTCGAAGACCAGCGCCGGGTCCAGGTCGGTCGTCCAGGGGAGACCGGCGTTCTTCCAGCCGTTCTTGGCTCTCTTGCCTTTCACGTAGCTGTCTTCTTCCATGACCTTATCGCCTTCGAAGCCTTCCACCACGTTATAGACATTCGTGAAGCCCGCATCGGCGAGTTTGTTCACCGCCACGGCGCTCCGGTGTCCGGAGCGGCACATTACGACCAGGATATCGTCGGGTCCGACGATTTTCTTCACCTGGTCCACGAAGTCGGGATTGTCCTCGAGTACGTAATCCTTCTTCTCGGGATTGAACTTCCCGGTCCATAACTTGACGGGGATGTTGTAAGCCATCGGCGCATGGCCCACAAAGCCGTATTCCTCGGGAGTGCGCACGTCGATGATCTTCACTTTGTCCGGATTGGCCTTCCACATCTGGTATGCTTCCATGGCGCAGGCATACTTGCCGGGGGCGGTGACCTTTCCCGGGTCCTTGGGCGCCGGTCCGGTCTTCTCACCGGTTTTCTCCTCCGTAGCGGCGGGAAGAGCCGGCGTGGCGGGCGCAACCGGAGATGCGGGCACGACAGGGGTTACGATCGGCGCGGTGGGAGCGGCTTTCTCGCCTACGTCCGCGGGTTTCTGGTCTTTGGGAGCCGCCTCGACGGCAGTCGGGTTGGTGAAAGCAACAAGATTGAAAAACAGAAAAAACGTAAACAGCACGGCCAACGCCCTTTTCATGGCTATTTCTCCTTGTCGAAAGGGTTGCTCGAATATTCCTCCGGACCTTCGCTCTTTTTCCAGATGAAACTCTATTATCTCCCCGTAGGCGGGTTTTGTAAAAGCATTTGTAAGCCTGTCGAGACATTATCGACGATTTCCGGGAGGAGGAAGCGGGAATCGGCGCTGTCGCATCACGGCCCGCCCTTGTTTAATCCGTATGCCCGGTTTAGAATCCATTGCCGGGCCTGGACCGGGCCGGTTCTAGGTAATCGCTTGGCGATAACGATTCCGGGCGCCGAGACTGATCCCGCAACCTGTGAGGGACGGCATCTTTCGGCCACTGCGAGGGATGGCGGATGGCAGCCGACGAAAACAAAGCACGGGAAAATGAAATTTTCCGTACCGAGAGGTTCCTGAAAAAGCTTCTCAGTGTGGTCCAGGACCCCATTATGGTGCTGCGTCCGGACCATACGGTGGTGGATGCCAATGAGCCTTTGCTGAAATCGGTCGGCCTCGAACGGGAAGATGTGATCGGCAGGAAGTGCAGTGAGGTGAGCCACAGGAACATCGGTCCTTGCGACGGCCCCGAGCATGAGTGCCCGTTGAAACAGGTGCTCATCGGAAAGAAGTCCGCCCATGCGCTCCACGAGCATTATGTCGGTGATGCGCAGACCCGCTACTTTGACGTCATGGCCTACCCCGTTACGAACGAGCGGGGGGAGATCGAAGTGGTCCTGGCGATCTGGCGCGATATCAGCGCGATTCTCGACCGCCAGTTGGAGGCGAGGACCGACAAGATCAAGAGGGTGCTCGCCCGGATGGTCCATGAAGACAAGATGATCGCTCTCGGCAAGCTGGTGGCCAGCGCCGTCCATGAAATCAACAATCCCATCGCCGCAATCCATACTTTCGCCAAGGTCATGCTCCGGATGATCAGGGTGTCCGGCGGAAAGCCGTCGCTCGAGGAGCTTGCGGAAATGGAGCGGTTCCTCGAACTGGTGAGCCATGAATCCATGCGGTGCGGCAGCATCGTATCGAATCTATTGAGTTTTTCGCGCCACCAGCAGCTTTTTACGCAGCATATCAATCTCAATGAGGTCGTCGAGAAAATCGTTCTCCTGCTCAGGCACAAGATGGATCTGCAGGCGATCGGCCTTTCGCTGGAACTCCATTCCGGGCTGCCGGCCATCGATGGGGACCTCAACCAGATCCAGCAGTGCATCATGAACCTCGTGTTCAATGCCATGGAGGCCATGGCGGACGGCGGCAAGCTTGTACTCCGCACCGGCTACGACGCCCGGACGCAAAGGGTCGTCGTCGAGGTCCGGGATTCCGGCTGCGGTATCCCGGTGGAGAACAGGTCGAGAATCTTCGAGCCTTTCTTTTCCACCAAGACCAGCGATAAAGGGGTAGGGCTGGGGCTTGCCGTCGTCTACGGCATTATCTCCGAACATGGGGGGACTATCGAACTGGAGAGTGAAGAGGGCAGGGGCGCTCTCTTCAGAGTTTTGCTTCCCGCGGTGTAAGCCGGTCTCGACTCCGGGTTCCCCGGCCGGCGACCGGGGCTGCATCCGGTCTCTTTGATGTGGAGGTGATTATCATGGCGCGGCGGCCCGCTATCCTGGTGGTTGATGACGAGTATGCCGTTCAGGAGTCTTTGAAGGTCTGGCTTCGGAAGTCCGGGTACTCGGCGGAGGGGTGCGCGTCGGGTGAGCAGGCGCTGGCCGTGCTCCGGGACGTTCCCTTCGATATCGTCCTCCTGGACGTCAAGATGCCCGGAATGGACGGCCTGAAGGTGCTTGCGCGTATCGTGGAGGAGTATCCGGGGACCATGGTCGTGATGATGACCGCGTACGCCTGCATCGAATCCGCCGTGGAGGCTATGAAGGCGGGGGCCCGCGATTACCTCGTAAAACCCCTCGACCCCGATATGCTCGACCCCCTGTTCATGCGCCTCATGCAGTACAAGGAAGTCGTGGACGAAAACCTGCTGCTGCGCGAACAGGTGGCGAGCATGGTCCGGTTCGAAAACCTCGTCGGCCGCTCGGCCGCGATGCAGCAGGTTTTCGGTCTCATCCGCGATGTCGCCCCGACGGACTCCTCCATTCTCATCACGGGAGAAACCGGCACGGGAAAGGAAATGGCGGCAAGGGCCATCCATGCTGTCAGTCCCCGAAGGAATTGTCCTTTCATTGCCGCAAACTGCGGCGCCTTTCCGGAACACCTGCTGGAGAGCGAGTTGTTCGGACACGAGCGGGGGGCCTTTACCGGCGCAACGCATTCGCGGAAAGGGCGGCTTGAGTTGTGCGGCGGCGGGACGCTCTTCCTCGATGAGATCGGCGGGATTTCAATGCGCATGCAGGTGGATCTCCTGCGGGTGCTCGAGGAGAAGCGATTCTACCGCGTGGGAGGAGAAAAACCCATCGAGGTGGACTTCCGCCTGGTAGCGGCCACGAACCAGGACCTCGCCAGGGCCATCGAGGACGGGACGTTCAGGGCGGACCTCTACTACAGGCTAAACGTCATCTCCATCGTTGTGCCTCCCCTGCGCGAGCGCGTGGATGATGTTCCGCTGCTGGCCCGGTATTTCCTGGAGCGGTTCAGCAAGGAGATGAAGAAAAATATCGATTCCATCACGAAGGATGCGCTCGATTTTCTCAGCCGCTACCCCTGGCCCGGTAACGTCAGAGAGCTTCAAAACGCCATGGAGCGGGCCGTGGTTCTATGCAAGCATCGCCGCATCGGTGTCGGCGACCTGGCGTTCCTGCAGACGTGCGCATCGGCCGGCCCGGTCCCTGCGGCGGACGAGAGCCTGGACCAGGTCATCAGGAACCACATGGAGCGGGTCCTGAAGGCGAACGGCGGCAACATTTCGAAGGCGGCCGATACCCTCGGCATCCACCGTTCGACGCTCCACAAGAAGATTGCACAGTACAAAATCGTCGTATGAACGGCAATCCATTCCCGGAACCGTTCTCCAGGACTTCTTTGCATTGAACCGGGACCGAGCGGTCCCGGCGCGTTTGCACGTCCTGTCGCAAGCAGTGGAGCAAGAAGCCCTCAAGTCCGCAGGAATGTCCGCACCAGTCTCTCCCACCCGATCTCGGGGACATGGTTGAACACGTCGTCCACGGGAGGTGCCCCGGTTGCCGCGATACTCCCGTGTTCGCCGGGCGCCAGTTCATGCAGCAATTCTATCTCGGATGTCAGCCAGTTCTTGCCCTGCTCGCCGAAATGGAGCGGCTCCAGGTCGTCCTTGAGATGGTCCGGTTCGACCAGGAACAGCCATCCTTCTTTGTAGGGGTCCGAATGGACCAGGTCCGGATTGCCCAGGACCTTTCTGTTGACCGAGATGAGCGTTCCTCCCACCGGCGACAGAAATTCCGCCCGATGATCGCCGCGCTTCAACGCAAATGCGGGCTCGTTCGGCTCCACCCTGTCCCCTATCCGGGGGAGGTCCCAACCGTCGGGGCTCCCCAGAAGCTTCATCGCGAAGTCGTCGATCCCCACCCGGACGCGCCCTCCGTACTCCACCCGCGCCCAGGCGTGGCCCGCATTGTAATAGTAACTGACGGAGTAGCGGTAACCGGCCACTTCGACCGTCGATACATCGCCGATGGGATAGACGACCTCGATGTCCTCCAGGAGTTGATCGAATTCGCATATATCGCACCTGTAATCCATGCCGCACAGGCGGTTGGCGACTCTGCCCGTGAGCACGTGGCGGCACAGCCGGTCCGAGTATGTTTTCTCCTTGGATTTATCACGAAAAGAACGTACCCGCTTCCCGCCGGCATCCTGTTCCTTGCCCGCCCGTACGGCGGCCGTCATGGCCTTGTCGTACTTGCAGTTGTTGCAGTCGTATGCATTGTTGCAGATTTTGAAGGTCACTATTCCGGCCTTCATCCAGATGCACTGGGTTTCCATGATATTGAAACCGGTCACTTTGCTCTCGTCGTCTTTGCCTTTCATGGCGTTTGCCTCCCCTTTTCATGACTATGTCGCCCAAGTATGGGGGGTGGAATCCTTCACTGTGCGTTGGTCAGGGCAATAATGGGGCCGGAATTGCGATGAGGTCGGCATGAGCTCAATTTTGCAGTAAACACGCGGGAAACAGCAGGGACCGGGGCCGGCTGGAATGGACGGACGGTCGTCCGCTGAAGGGGCGACTGTAGTAAGCGGCGACACCTGCCGGCGGGGTAGGGTGGCCGTGGCGCGACAATAATGGACCGCGGCGCGGCAATGGGATGATCCGGCGGCGGCAGAGCCGTGTCGCAAACAACGACATATGTGTCGGCGGTTGCGACACTCGCCCGTTCGATGCGATATGGAGATCTTTGATTGCGTAGGATTTCGCGTACTATCGGGTATGCTCGTCCGGCGAAATCCACGGGGCCATACCCTATCTCTCTCTCTCGTCTACCTCTGCCGGATTCGCTCAACGGGTAATTCACCTCATTTTCTTTTTTCGATAATTCCGGTTTATTGGGTAACTGTGAATGCCTGTCTCATAAGTTGGACTCGCGACCTGACAGGATGGTCCATGGACAGGGCTGCCGATGTGCAGCCGTGCAAAAATCATCATCCCTATCAAGGAGGTCTAAATGGGCTTCAATCCTCTGAAAGAACGTGGAATTCCTTTAGAGAAACAGATACGGAACTGGGGAAATCTCAACATTACTCCCTATGACAAAAACACGGTCCATCCTTACACTCGGACACGGGTCATCCTCATGAACGGCATAGAAGTGGAGGGAGCCATTTTTTCCCACCAGTTCGCCCGGCACGCTTCGGACATCGAACTGAAGCAGAGTATCGCTCTTACCCGGCGCCTGGAGCAACAGCAGCAAAAAGCC
>CAYOVG010000254.1:0-10725 GCA_964407285.1 uncultured Syntrophobacteraceae bacterium | reverse complement strand
CCGAACGATTTCAGATACGATTCGATACATCCTGAGAAGTGCTCCATGTTCCGGCCTCTCATCCCCCTAAATACCAACAGCTATCACTAATGTTCATCAGAAGCAATACCTCTGCGGTTGCACACCCTATACCCATACCCATGCTATCTAACCGTTCTCCTTGATCTTCTTTGTGCCTCATCGAATACAACCTTATTTGCATTCACTCTTCATTCCTGGCGATTGGACCAAACGATCCGTTTGAATTTTCAGCACAAAAATGGTTTGAAATTATATATTGGAGGTTGCTCCATTGATCGACAATCAAATGCGCCATTGCAATAACTCCGGGCCCTTGACTTATAGGCTGAAAATCACTCTAGCACATTTAGTAACTTTAAGTGCGATTCGAGTATTGTCCGGAAGAAATAGTCATGTATTCGATTGACGTGGATTTCGAGGTCAACAAGCAGCTTACCGTGCGTCGAGCTACCTCGGACAATCGGTCGCCACCCACACGGCACAGAATTCCGTACCGGATGCAAGGGCCAGTTTTACACTGCCAAGGTGGCCGATGGGGCTTTAGTGCTGAGCAACGGTCAACGTTTTGATTCGCCCTCATCGGCTGCCGTCTCGATAACCGGCAACGCCGTTAACGGATAGCATTTTGGGGAGTGCAGGCTTCCGGGCAAATCTTCCTGGCTGGTTGAAGACTGCGTATCCCGGTAGCGACAATCGCGGCGATGATTGTCGATGGCATCTCCGATGAAAAGATCATGCAAGCATATCCCGCGACCTGGAACGTGAGTATATATGCCGAGGGCAAAACCCCATTGGCTTCAACCCGGCGCTACCCCATCCGGTGCCCCACCGGAAGGCCCGAGCACCGGCAGTCGCTCCCGGCCATCAGATCCCGTCGCAGCTTCTCCTTGAGCGACGCCATCTCCGGCGCGTCGGGAAGCAGGGAAAGAAGGTTTTCGAACCGGCCGGTTTCGGTCAGTATTTTCCTGGATGCCGGGAAGTTCAGGTCGTAGACCCAACCGCACATTATCAGTTTCACATCGTTCACCCAGGCCATTTCCCTGTACTTTCCCTGCTTTCCGGACTTCACGTCTTCGAAGACGCTTTCCGTATAGGCCGTGGGATGGTCCTCGAGATGCAGCGTGACCACGTCGTTGCGTGTGCCGCCGGAATTGAAGTAGTCCAACATCAGGAAGAAAATGTCCAGCTTGTCGGCGTCCCGAACGATGCGGGCGAGGAGATCCAACCCGGGGGAGAGCCCCGCGGGGACCGCCAGCCTGTTGTGGAGCCATATCGCTCCGAGAACCAGGCGCCGATGCGCGGGCGAAAGGTCGAGGAGGACCTTCCTTTCCCGCAAAACGTCCAGGGCCAGCAGCGAATGATTGATGGATCTGCTGTCGTCGAAAGTCTTGAAATATTCGTACTGCTGGAACCTCCCCACATCGTGGTACAATGCCGTGATGTGCGCCAGGTCCCGCATCGTATCGCTGATGGCGATGGAAGCCGTAATCCGCGCGGCCGCCCCCAGGACCCTCAATGAATGCTCCTGCTTGATCCGGATATTGTCCCTGTCGACGCCTTCCGGAAAGCAATCCAGGAAGCACTGCGCAAACGCATTGAACCACGATCTGTGCCGTTCCAAATCATAACCCGTCATCGTATCGTTCATCACCGCCTTACACTCTCACCCTCTCACCCGTACCGCACCTTCAAGGCGAGTATGATCAAGTTGAGAACCAGCGTAACCGCATTGGCGAGCACTACGGGCAAGGAGCCTATGCAGAATCCGTAAACCATCCATAGGAAAACACCGGCCGTCATCAGCAGAAACATCCCGAACGAGATGTCCTTTACCGATTTGGACCGCCACGTCTTGATAACCTGGGGCAGGAACGCCATCGTCGTGAGCGTCCCTGCCATCATCCCCAAAACATCCGTGAAAAAGTCCACCGCCTATGACTCTCCATTTCCAAACTTTCCCGATGGTCGTTTCCTATCATACCCCCGCCCCTCGCACAATCAAAGCTCTTAATCCATCATACGGCCTCCCGTGGGTAAGAAGGCGGGCGAGCGGCCCCGACCGGCCTGCCCTTCGGACGCCATTTTCCGGCATCCTTCAAAAAAGGGTAACGCTTCAGGGCGCCCCAGCGCAAGCGGGGTCCGGGAAACGTTGAAATGCCCGGATTTCCGCATGCGCCGGAATGACGGTAAGCCCTCTCGAGTGTCACCGCGGCAACATGGCCTATGGACCATGCCCATTTCCTATGAGCGGCTTCGTCTACGTCCTTGCTCGTGAAATCGTGACGTGCATTTCACCTTCTCGATGCATCCTGATGCGCACCGCAAAATCCAATATCAATGTCGTTTTTCATCGATACTATCTATTTCTCCTATCGATTCTTCTCTGATAAGTTTTTCTCTCGACGAACACTTCATTTTTCCACTCTATCAATCGATCGATTCCACTCCCTGATGCGCCTTGCGTTCGTCGTCAGGAGCCGGAATCCGAACAAAACCAGGTGAAAAGGAGAAGAGAAGCATGAAGAAATGGAAAACATGGGTCGGGCCGGCGGCGATAGTATTCCTCTGCTCATCGCTAGGTCCGCGGCCGCCGCGGACCACCCGGTCGCGGACCGCCCGGTCGCCGACCGCTCGGGATCGGTCACGATGGATTTCGACCTCACTGCCCACGAAACGGGAAAAGAAGTCAGACTCTGGATTCCCTACCCGGTTTCCGACAAGGACCAGGTCATCTCCAGTATCCGCGTCTCGGGAGACTTCGCCGAATCGGCCGTCTACACCGATCGCGAACACGGAAATCCCATCCTCTTCGCCCGTTGGAACAAGGACGCCGCAAGCAGAAAACTGACGCTCTCGTTTTCGGCCGACCGCAAGGAAGTCCTTTGAAGGGACCTGCCGGGGAAGGAAGTCGCCTGGGACCACGCCGGTTATCGGCATTATCTCGGGGCCACCCGCCTCGGCCCCATCGATGGAGACGTGAAAAAGCTCGCCGCGAAGATCACGAAAGGCAAGAAGACCGTCCAGGCAAAAGCCCGCGCCATCTATGACTGGACCTGCGCCAACATGTACCGGGACCCCGACACGCGCGGCTGCGGTAAGGGAGATGTCTGCGCCCTCCTCTCGAAACCCGGCGGCAAGTGCACGGACATCTCTTCGATGTTCATAGCCCTTGCCAGGGCATCGGGCGTTCCCGCCAGGGAAGTCTTCGGCATCCGGCTCGGAAAGAAAGCGGAAGAAGATATCACCGGCTATCAGCACTGCTGGGCGGAATTCTTTCAACCAGGTTACGGGTGGGTCCCCGTGGACCCGGCGGACGTCAGGAAGGCCATGCTGGTGGAGAAGCTGAGCGATACCGACCCGAAGACCGCCGAATACAAGACCTGCTTCTGGGGCGGAATCGATCCCTACCGGATCAAGCTCAAGGAGATGGACGCGGTAAAGCTCGTTTCACGAAGCAATCCGGACGGAATCGAGGGAAAAGTACGGATAAGCCGGTTGGTGCGGCCGGGGTGCGTCGCCGTATCGTTCCACTACGGCCACACGCAGTTCGGCGCGAGCGGCCTGGAGATTGCCGGCGACGGCGCGCAGGGGGCCTTTCTCGGAGGCGAACACGTGGTTCGGGACGGAAAGCTCATCCCGGATGCGCGATACGGCGCCGGGCTCAACTCGAACATGCTCTCGCAGCTCGATTCCAACCTGGGCGACACCCCCCTGGTGGACCTCGTGGCCGGCATTCCGGACTTCAGCAACACGCGGGTGAAAGTGGTGAAGGTATAGCGGGTTGCCGGCAAATCGCTTTCGAGACCGTCTTTCCGAATCACGGTTTTCTTAACGGCGGGCGCGGGCTTTGCCAATGCCCGCCGTTACGGAAACCCGGCGAACGGGCAAAATCCGGTGGCGGGAACCCTTCGCCCTTGCCTGCTCCACGGGTGCATGTCGTCCAAACCATGGTCGGCGCAGGCTTATCGAAGGTCCGGTAACCCCGCGCCAAAGCTTGCTTTAATCCATTCCATCGCGCTCTTTTAATTATAATCAAAATAAGTTTGATATTATACGTGGTTGAAAAAATACCGGGATTACCGTAATTTTTATTTGCTCTCGACCTTAATTTCCGATTGACATATTGCCTTTCAAAACCTAGTATGAATACCTTTTGAAATGGTGGTCTTCCTTGGCAGTCAGGAAAGGGCCAGGGCCAAAACCCTATTAAACTATGCCCACATCCGATCTGGAAAGATTATAACACCGACCCGATTTACCAGAGGATTCGGACTACCACCCCAATACCTGAGACCAGGCGTGCGTACCAGCTTTGCATCGCCAGTTGCTGTAAACTGTCTGAGAAGAGACGATTGAACATCAATCTCCTGCTGTTCGGCGAAAGGGAAACGGAGAGTCCCCCGCCGGCGGGACCGGACGCTCCGATCCGCTGGGATCGAAAGCTTTCTCCTGTGCCGAGGATGTGTCCGGAGACGTTTCTCAGGCAGTCGCCCAAGGCCGTTTAGGCCACAAATTCGGAGGCAGGCAGGAAAAACGCATGCCCGCGGATCGAGCTTTCGATGCGGAGTATGCCTGCGGCCCCCGCTCCCGAGTCGTTTTCGGTTTTCATCCAACCGGAGGAATACGACGGAACACTTCCACACATACCTGCATCCGCGGATGCGGAGCCTGCCGGCTGTTCCGATTTCCGGCCGGCGGACAGGCGGGAGCGGGATATTTCGGTCCGGGATGGAATGTTTCTAGGGGTTCTTTTCGAAAGAGCCGGCTCAGTGAAGGAGAGATGTATCATGAAAGAAATGATCGAGATCGAAACGTTGCGGAGGCAGCTTCCATACTACGAGCTGAGGCGCAAGAGGGGAAAGAGCATCCAGTATGACTGGCATTCGGAATGGGACCGCTTCGATGCCGGGGAGTTGTTCAGGTTCGATTTGGCGAGCATACCGGAAGCCGAACTGGCGGCCATGAGGAAACGCACCGACGTCCTCATGGACGGCAACCACGCCGCCCTGTCGGTTCTGACCCGTGTCGTGGACGGGCTCTGCGGCTACCCCATCACGCCTTCCACGCCGATCGCGGAAGATTTCGCCAGGGCTGCCGCCGTCGGGACAAAGAACCTGTTCGGCCGGGAGATCATGTACTTTCAGCCGAGCGACGAACTCTCCGCCATCGTGGCCGTCGAGGCCATGGCCTCCCAGGGAGGGCGCTACGTGGACAACAGTTCGTCCCAGGGACTGGTCCTCAAGACGAAAAACCTCTTCTCCGTCGCCGGCAAGCGTCTTCCCGTCATCATGACCATCATGGCGAGAGAAGTGAACAAGGGGTCTCTCAGCATCCACTGCGGACATACGGACTTCTACGGCGTGCGCAATGTGGGGTGGGCCCAACTCGTCTCGGGGGACAACCAGGAACTCCACGATCTCCTCCCCATCGCTTTCAAAGTCTCGGAGCTTCGCCAGGTCATGCTCCCGTGCATGGTGATAGGAGACGGATTCATCAAGAGCCACGCGCTGGAAAACATCAAGGAACTCTCGGACGACTTCCTCGAGTACTTCCTCGGGCAGCCCAATGAATTCTACCGGCCCGATTTCGAACAGAGGACCCTCACCGGCACCTTCACCGACATGGATCTCACCATGGAGGGCCAGGTTTCGCAGGACCTCGCCTACCGCTTCTTCAAGAAGGGCTTCATCGCGGCGATGAACGCAGCGAACAGGATCCTCGGCACGAACCTCAAGGTGGTCGAGTGCTACCGGACCGAAGACGCGGACATGGTCATCGTGATCATGGGGTCGGGAGCCGGCGTGGTCAAGGATGTGGTGGATTACTACAGGGACGTGAAGGGCCTCAAGGTAGGCGTCGTGCGCCCCGTGCTCTTCAACCCCCCGTGCTACGAGGAACTTGCCTACGGGGTTCGCAACGCCAAGGTCATCACGGTGCTCGAACGCTCCGCCATGGCCCACAACCAGTTGCTCCTGGCCGATATACAGGCCGCGCTGCAGGTCTCGCTTCGCGCCCGCCGGGAAGGCCGCGCCGAGCACCGGATTTACGGCCGCGACGATATGCCCACGCTCCTCCACGGCGTCTACGGGTTGGGGAGCAAGGATTTCAATAAGTACGACGTCGCCGCCGTAATCGACAATATGGCGTCATGCCTCGAAGGACAGCGCGGAAAATTCCAGCGCGATTTCTTCTGCGGCATCGAAGGTCCCTACAGCCTCCCGCCCGTCCCTCTCAAGGACTATACGGAGCGGGAACTCGGAATGACCTTCATCGGGATCGGAGCGGAAGGGGTCAAGACGGCCCTGGAAACCGCGGCCTACATCTATGCCGAGGAGGACAACGGCGGGGGCTGTAAGCACATCCAGTCGGGAGCCCGCTACGGAGCGGCCCGGAAGGGGTCCGCCGTTTTCATGAACCTTCGCATCAGCGACCACCCGATCCGCAACAGTTCCGAACTGGCCGAAATGGACGTGCTGGCCTTCTTCAATGAAAAATTCCTGGTCGATTCCATCCTGCGCGAGTACGTGGGAGGACTCAAGGAGAAAGGCCTCTTCGTCATCAACAGCACGAAGAGCACCGACGCGCTGCTTGCTTCGTTTTCACCCCGCGTGCGGGAAATGATAAGGAACAGGCAGATCAAGGTGGTGGCGATGGACGCCACGCAGGCCGCCTTGAAGTATCTGAACAGGAACCTGCCCGGAGCGGCCTTCGTGGGGCTCATCAACAAGGAGATGGGAATCATCCCGGAAGCCGAGTTCAGAAAGAAGTTCGAGAAGATCCTCGAAAAGAAGATCGGACGCAAGAAGGGCCGGGAGATGATCGACTCGAACCTTGGCCTCCTCGATTTCGGAGCGGCGCTGGCGTGCCCGTCCTGTGCTTCGGAGTTGCCAGACAGGTCCGGGATCATGGTCGATTCGTGTCCGCCCTACTTCGTGGCGACGCCCGAGGATTTCAACCAGGGTCCGGGGACGGCGGGGCTTCCCGTGGTCATGACGGAAAAGGATGAAATGGGTGCGATCAAGCCCGTCAACCTGGTCGAGAATTACGAGAAGGTCTTCTACAACCAGATGGTCAAGCCGATTTCCGAGGGAAAAAAAGTCCCCTGGGACCAGTTCCTGCCCATCGTGCCGGCGGGAACCAGCAAGTACCGGGACATGAGCCACATCGCAACCCAGCTCCCCGTCTACGATGCGTCCCGGTGCACGGTGTGCGGCCTCTGCGCGATTTCCTGCCCGGATGCGGCGCTCTATTCCACCATCACCGGGCGCCCCATCCCGGATGGCGCTTCCCGTTATTTCAGGGAAATGAAGAAGCCCCCCAAGGGAATTCCCTGGGACAGGTTCGCCGTAAACATCAATGTCGATCCCGGAGCCTGCAAGGGTTGCGGTATCTGCGCCCAGGTCTGCCCGATGGACGCCCTGAAGATGGTCCAGAAAAAGGACCTCACCGACAGGGACTTCCTGCCCGCGGAGTTCAAGGAATACGACGGCACCTACGAGGCGGCGAAGTACGTGGACCAGATGACTCTTCCGCACCAGGTGCTCTTCGTCTTCTCCAAGCTCTATCCCGGCAAGCATACCCTCTGTCCGGGGTGCAGTGAAGGCAGCATCAGCAGCCTCACCTTCTTTGCGGCGGAGTCGCTTCGCAACAACCCGCAGGGAATCGCGACCTTCTACCAGGGCATCAAGATCCTTTCGGAGAAGAGCCGGGAAGACGTCGAACACATGCTCGACCACGGGTTCAACATCTACGCCATCAACTCCACCGGCTGCAGCCAGGTTTCGGAACTGGTGAATCCGTACAACTCCAGGATCTACCAGGCGGGCCACTACGGATTCGGGACCGCCTCGGCCGCGGCGCTCGGCGTCAAGTTCGCCCTCGATCAGGCGTACGTGAACAAGTACAGCGACGTGCTGACCAAGGTCATCGTGTTCGCCGGAGACGGGGCCATTTACGATATCGGAAACGGCCCGTTCAACTATGCCCTGGGCGAGAACTTCGACATCACGTGGGTGATTTACAACAACGAGGGGTACATGAATACGGGAGCGCAGAAATCGGGCGCAACCCGGTTCGGAAGCGACCGCTCGACCTCGCCCATCGGCAGCAAGTACGCCGGCAAGACCACGCTCCACCGCCGTATCATCAGCCAGGCGATGGCCATCTCCCACGTGTACGCGGCGAAGCTCAGCATCGACAATCCGCTGTACGCGATCAAGATCCTGAAGGAAGCCATCGCCTACAACGGGCCGTCCCTGGTGGAGTTCTTCTCGGCGTGTCCGCAGGGGCACCAGAGCCCGGACTGGGCTGGTCCGCTGATTTCGAGGATGATGGTCGAGGCGAGGAAATGGCAGGTGGCCGTGAGACGCCCGTTCGAGCGCATGGACATCTCCGGGAACCCCGAACCCGACAAGGTCTACCCCAACGAAGGGAAGTCCTTCAAGAAGGGCATCAAGCGAGACCCCGCCACCTTCTACGACGTGGTGACCATGCTTGGCCAGTACAACCAGCACATCCTCACCCAGGAAGGCGCCAACATCCCGGAGATCATCATGGTGAACGAAACCGTGAGCCTCTTCCGGTGGCTGCGTAACCAGTACATCGCCGGATACAGAAAGACCATGCCGACCGAAGAGGAAGTCGAACGGATGGTGCTCGAGCATTACAGGGAATAGACCCCTTCTCCGATATCCGGGCCGTGCGTCGCCGCACGGCCGCCGGTAGGAAAACCCAAAACCGGGGCGACCGGCCGCGGCATCCCTTTTCCCGGGGACGTTGCAGGTTGCCGCCCCGATGCTTTTGGGGCTGAGGGAGAAATACCGGAGCCGCTCAAAAGTGTATCTCGCCCATAAAAAAGTCCTTAAGTTATTTGTCAGTCTTGCCGATCAGGAGAATGAGGTATGGTGTCGTCGGGGGTTCTTGCGACACCGCAATCGGGGCCGCGGGTATGGAAGTTCTTTGGCCCTTGCTTGATAAAGGCAAAGTATTCGAAAGGATACGACGCAAAGCTACTGGCCTACGTCCCTCGGGGGATATGGTCGCAGGGTTGCCGGGCAAAATGGAAGAATGGAATCTTTCAGCATGCGCGTTTGCCTGCCAGGGCGCGCGTAGCCGGCCGTATCGGCGCGGCTGCGCCGGTCCGAGCGCGCGGCAACCATGGAGACTCCCCGAAGCCGGTGGCGTACGTAATGTGCGAGACCCTGCGGGGTCCGCAAGAGAGGCTGCTGTCAGCGCTATGCGGTGGAGGATACTATGGTTAGGATGGCAAGCGGGCATGAGGTCGAAGCCCTTCACTATGAGCTTATACTGAAGGATATCCTTGCGGCAGCCGATAAGCTGCCTCCTTTCCCCGATGTCGTCTGGAAAGTCATGCCCCTGATTCAAAGGGTTGCATCGGCCGGGGAGATAGAGAAGGTTATTCGCTACGATCAGGCGATCGCCGCAAAGGTGCTTGCACTGAGCCGGTCGATTTACTACGCTCGGCAGCATTCCGTGAATTCCTTGTCGGATGCCGTATCGGTCCTGGGAAACAACAGACTCGTGCAGGTCATTCTGATGGCTAGCGCAAGTCGGTTTTTCCAGGGCAACAAGGCGACGCCGGATTCCAGGGAGCAGCAACTGTGGCGCCATTCCGTCGCCACGGGCATCATAGGCGAAATAATCGCACGCCACGTCGGACACAAGAAGGCGCTCAAGATTTACCTGGCGTCCATTCTGCACGACATCGGCAAGACGGTGCTGTATCATTACGAAGGCATCTACCTGGGGTCCACGCTCCAAAGCATGGTGGATGAAAACATCGATGTCCTGGAGTCGGAGCGGCGGACGCTCGGGATCGACCACCAGGCGCTCGGGAGAATGATCGCCCGCCGCTGGCGTTTCCCTGCCGAGGTCATCATGGGCATCGGCTATCACCATCATCCGAAACAGGCCCAAACCGACCAGGATATCGCGGCGATCGTGTACGCGGCGAACCGTGTCACGGCCCTGGCGGAAGCGACGGAAGACCAGCCGGTTTCCTTCGATCCCGGACGGGACCCCATATTTGTGGAGCTGGGACTTACCGGCAAGATAGTCGAGCGTCTGCAAGGGCACATGAAGGAAGCCATGGTGGGGATTACCCAATTCCTGACGTCGTAGCGCGCAAGAAGACAGTGTCCATGACCCGGCGCCCGTTAAGAATTAGAGGAGGCATGCTATGATTTCAGCGATAGGGAGGAACATGACTCCCATTGTACAGCCCATGGCGAGCCCGCAGGAGTCGCTCCCGCCGCAGGCTGTCGCGGCTCCGCCTCAAACCGACGCATCGATCGAACAGGTCTTCGATGTCCTCGAATCACAGGGGGAGACCGCGCAGGCCGCGGCAAGGGTCCAGGTGACCATGTTCCGGGCTAGCATGGATATGGCCAGGAGTATGGCCATGCAGATGATCAGCATGGCAGGCGCGGTCAACGCCTACAATTCGGGGAGTGTGCAACCCGCCCTCGCGTCCGGTTCCACGCTGAGTGAAACGGCGTAACGGAAGGCGGACGCAGAGCCGGAAGAATGCATACGGAACGGGAGATGCGCCCCCGGCGACACATCCCCCCTCACTTTCCTCATTCGGATTTACAGAAAATACTTGACACGAAATCCAGTCCCGTGCGATCTTCCGCAACCCGCAACCCGCAACCCGCAACCCGCAACCCGCAACCCGCAACCCGC
>CAYOVG010000253.1:0-10767 GCA_964407285.1 uncultured Syntrophobacteraceae bacterium | reverse complement strand
CTCCGTCTGGCCTGGAACGGCGTGGGTATCAAAGTCCGTCTGCGCTACCTCCCCATGGATCGGATTGCCGGGAGTTATCGCGGGAACGGAGAGTTCCAGGCAGCGCTGACGGACACGTGGTGTGTCAGGGGTCCTCGCACCCTGGAGAGTCTACAGGCATGGATTTCCTGGTGCGAGGACCCGGAGGTGATTCGACTCCTGAGGGAAGCTGAAGCGATGGAGCCGATGAGGCTGAAGCTGATCCGGCAGGCGGATGCGCGCATCGCAAGCCTGCAACCGGCGACGTTTCTCTTTCGCAGGATGGGTATGGACGCCATGAGCCCGAGGGTTCGCCTGCCCTTCCCCATGCCCCGGTTGGGCACCGTACCGGGAATGTGGAAACTGCGGCACGCATCCATGGTCCCGGAGAATGAGCCGGCACCCCCTTGGTGACCCCGGTAGGCAGCCCTGAGCATGGACTCCGATGAATGTGCGCCACTACATATGTGCGGCTTGAAGACCCTTTGTCCTCGGCAGGTTCGTCGATTCGCTTTCGGTTCGGCGTTTGAGGCGTGGATCGAGGCGGAGAGTGTATCTCAGGTTAGCTTTCTTACGAGGAAGGGGGGAACCGGCCGATGAGTCCGGCCGGAAGACGGCGATTCACTCTTTATATGGGGAGATCATCAAAACTGTCGGATGCAAGCTGCCCGGTACTGGACGCAAGGTCAAAACAGACCGTCAAGTCAGAACAGGCGCTCCAATGCCTTCATCGACTTCCTAAGGAACCGCTCCAGGTACCTGTCAACCAGCGTCTGAAGTTTTTCGGGGCCGGCCAGTTCCTCCCATTCGTCAGCCGGTCCGATGTCGCTGTCGGCCATTTCGAAATAGGTGATTTTTCTCTCAACGAGGAAACTCCTCTTCTCCTCGTCTTTCAGGGTGAATCTCATGACCGGGGTGAACCGGATCACCGAATGGATCATCTCCTCAATGTCCTTCTTTCCCCTGAGAGAGAATCGCCGGAAAGTCTCTTCGATCATCCCGACATTTTCAACCGATTCGTAGACTATGATGGTTTTCCCCTTGACTTCCGAGAGAAAGCGAAGCGGCCCCTTCAAGTCCTCGAGCAGGCTGTCCACAACGGCTTTCTCGGAATCATGGATGAAGTTGGGCTGCACTCTGCGCAGGAACATCCGCCCGTTCGGGTTCTCATAGATCTCGTAGCCCTCCGGAATCTCCTCGACCAGTTCTCCCTCTGTTTTCGTCGAGAAGGTATATCTCGGATTTCCCTTACTGCTCTGCCCTTTATGCAGGTAGTACGTCCTTCCTCGTCTGTTCGTGTGCTGAATCGGCATAACGGACCTCTCTTAGGGATCAAGGTTGCAGGAAAGGATCTTCCCTGATCCTCTCCAGGCACTCATCCAGCGATAAATCGAAGTAAATCTCCTGCCACTTCTCGGTATGTCTCATATAAGCCACACTGAAGCGGTTGTCTCCCGTATACTCCAACCTCGTGAATTTCACCTCGAAGTAGTCGGCAATCCTGTTCTCGGAGCGGGAGTGGTACTTTGCGCCGAAGTACAGGTAGTTTCGATACCATTTTGTATAGATATCGACAACATAGTTCCACCGGACATCCTCCGGCGGCTCCTTCACGAAGTTCGGCTTCAGGAATGTTTCCACCAGTTCGTCGGCCCTGGCCTGCACTTCCGCCTTGACGCGCTCGGGCGCTTTCGGCTTGCTTGCCCGTGGCGGACTGTAAACCCATTGTTTTTTCGCCGGCATTTCTTCTCCTTTCCGTTTCCGGTGAGCAGTAGAGAGCGAGCAGTCGGCCACCGGGTCAGATTTCGCCCCGCATCCTGGTGCTCTCTTTGGAGTGAGGCATGCTTAGAGGAATATCCGGGTACCCCGCCAACAGGATCATGTCATCCCGGTGGTTCACGTATGCTTGAAAAACATACTCATTCCAGCAGCACATGCCCGGACGGCTGTAGTTCATCCGCCGCCTGCTCAGGCCGTGCTTCATGAAGTCCTCATAGGCGAGAGTCGGGTCCTTCAAGTCGGTCACGGGAAGGTTCCTGTCGAAAAAGTCCATCCACTTCCTCTCGCTGGAAGAAACGATTCTGTCGTTTTCGTCGATTTCAACCGTGACGTACGGCGTCGTAAACACGACCCCGTAGCCGTAGCGCAAATCCGGAAAAGGCTCGGGCAATACCCTGGCGTACCATATCTGACCGGCCTTCCCCATGTAACCGCTCGGCGATATGGCCGTCGCTCTCTTCCCGGTCACCATCTCCCGCAGGCGGACATACCTGCCGGAGACCTCTTCGACCACGTAAAACCCCATACGGGATGCCTGCAGACGCTCAAAAAGCGTTATCAGACTCTCATCCACTCCCATCACGCGGCACAGATCGATGGTGACGGCGCCGAAGGTCTCCCGCTTGACTCCCGCAGCCAGGTCGAAAAAAGCCCAGCACGTAAAGTATGAGGTCGTCAGGGGACTCATCGGAGGATACGAAGGCATGTACTCATCCTGGGCGTCGGCGACGGGGTCTGCAAGTCTGGAAAGCTCCGGAAGCTCGCTCAACTGCTCAACCACCACGGACATCTTGTTCTGAGCGTACACATAAACCGCATGCACCGGATCGAGGTGCGCCATTTCCTTCCCGGTGATGACGGTTTTATCCAGGTTCTCCGCATCGAGCCGGGATTCCTTGAACTGAGACAGGTCAACCACCTTTCTCTTCCGCGCTTTCCTGACACCGGCGATGACCTTTTGCGAGATCGGCCCTCGCCCCTGGCCTGCATGATCGACTTTTATCATAACACTTCATCCCTACATCCAGCTGCAGGATTTGTAACGGCTCGCCGTCAAAACGGGCGGTCCGTCCCCCGTGAAACAGCCGTTCAAGACCGGCTTCCAAAATTTAACCGGACAGCGGGACAATGTCGAGACATACTGAAGGCCTTATCTGCCGGCGTCATATAAAAGCCGTCAGAGGCGTACGAGGGGCTCCGGGCTCCAGCGCCGGGTCCCCGACCCTCCCGGCCATCCACGGGATATCCCGATCTCCAACGATCTTCCCCGCGCGCCCGCCGCCGTTCAAACCGAAATATTCGTCAATTCTCCCCCGAAATTCAGCAAAATCGATGTTGACCTCCGTAAAACCACATGGCTATACTCAAGAAATTTTTCACCTGCCCCTCAGTGCAGCGTGGAATCGCCGAAACCAACGTGTTGATGAGTATATACTTGAAATAGCGAAAGATAGCTTTGCAAGGCTCCCTGGCTGACAAAACAGTTTGGATTGTGACTTATTTTAATGGATTGGAACTCATTGCGGAGAAACAGCAAATGGTAGAAATTCGTTTTCATGGGAGGGGGGGACAAGGCGGCGTGACCTCGGCCGAACTCACGGCGCTGGCTGCCATCGAGCAAGGTAAATACGCGCAGGCCTTTCCCAGCTTCGGGCCGGAACGGCGCGGCGCCCCCGTCATGGCCTTCGTGCGGGTGAGCGACACTCCTATCCGTACGAGAGAAAAGGTCTACGAGCCGGATATCGTGGTGGTGCTCGACCCCACCCTGCTCCAGATCGTAAACGTCGAGGCGGGGCTCAAACAGGGCGGCCTCATAGTACTGAACACCAAGAAGAGCGTGGCGGAAGTCCGCAAGGACACGGGCATCAAGGCTCGCCTGGCCGTCGTGGACGCCGGCAAGATCGCCATGGAAACCATGCGCGTGCCCATCACCAACACGACCATGCTGGGCGCTCTCGTCAAGGCGTCGAGCCTGATCGGCATGGACGCCCTGCGCGCCCCCATCGAGCACCGTTTCGGCCCCATCGCCGAAAAAAACATCAAGGCCTGCATGCGCGCCTTCGAAGAGACAGTTGTGGAGGAATAGCCCGTGGCTAAGGAAACCGGACTCATAAGTTGGAAAGAACTGGCAATAGGAACAGCCATCCTCAATCCGGGGTGCGCCGAAGAACTCAAGACGGGAGACTGGCGCTCGATGCGTCCCGTAACGGACTTCGACGCCTGCATTCGATGCGGCAGATGCTACATTTTCTGTCCGGACATGGTTTATTCCCGAAACGAGAAGGGTTACTACGAACAAAACCTGTACCACTGCAAGGGATGCGGGATCTGTGCCCACGAGTGTCCCGTGAACGCCATCAAGATGGTGGAGGAGGGAGACTAAGATATGGCCAGACGAGTAGGAATGGAAGTCTCCATCGCGGCCGCGGAGGCCGTGGGGATGGCCGATGTGGACCTGATCGCCGCGTATCCCATTACCCCGCAGACCCACATCGTGGAGCACCTCTCGGAACTGGTGGCGGACGGCCACCTGGACTGCGAGTTCATCCCGGTCGAGTCGGAACACAGCGCGATGAGCACCTGTGTGGGATCGGCCGCGGCCGGAGCCCGCACCTTTACGTCGACCAGTTCCCAGGGCTACGCCCTCATGGCGGAAATCTGCTACGTGGCCGCGAGCCTGCGGCTGCCCATCGTCATGGTGGTGGCCAACCGGGCGCTGAGCGCTCCCATCAATATCTGGAACGACCACTCGGACATGATGATGAGCCGCGACACCGGCTGGATTCAGACCGTGGCCGAAAACGGGCAGGAGGTCATCGACCTTATCTTCCACGCCTTCCGGGTCGCGGAGGACCACCGAGTGCTGCTCCCGATGATCGTGAACATGGACGGGTTCGTCCTGACTCACATGATCGAACCCATCATCCTCCCCGACAAGGAAGAGGTGCAAAGATTCCTCCCTCCCTACAAGCCGAAACTGCGGCTCGACCCCGCAAAGCCGGTCACCATGGGCCCGGTCGGGATGCCGGACGTCTACAGCGAAGCCAAGCGGGCGCAGGATGAAGCCCTCAAGGCCTCCAAGGCCGTCATCATCGAAGCCTGGAAGGAATACGGGGACATGTTCGGGCGCTACTACAACCCGGTGGAAACCTACCGGAGCGAAGACGCCGACTACATCCTCATCACCATGGGGAGCATCTCCGAGACGGCCATGACGGCTGTCGACGCCATGCGGGACGCGGGCAAAAAGGTCGGGCTCGTGAGGATTCGCCTGTGGCGCCCCTTCCCCGCCGACGAACTGTTCGAAGCCGTCCGGGGGGCGAAGGCCGTCGCCATGATCGACCGCGCGCTCATGCTCAACGGACTCTCCGGACCGGTTTGCGCGGAAGTCAAAACAACGCTCTACGACAGGGGCTTCCATCCGTATATATGGAATTATATCGCAGGCTTGGGAGGCAGAGACGTAACCGTGGACAATTTCGCGGAAATGATTGACGCCCTCATCGAACGTCAACGCCGCGGCGACCCCATGGGATACGAAATAGTGGGCGTGCGGGAATAGAAATCGGCTACGACGCGAAGAAAACGTAATCCGGAACTATTTTGAACAAAATGGAATGTACTATTGATTTCAGCCGTATGCCGTTGCCGATCGATGGGTTCACGGCTGACAATGCGAGGGAATATGGGAACTGAATCAAAATCGGCGAAAGAACCGCAAGGGTTTCGTCTAACCAGGATGCCGACGGTGGAACCGCTTTCACCGGGGCATCGAGCGTGCCAGGGCTGCGGCGAGATACTGGCCCTGCGGCAGGTCATGAAGGCGCTCGGGACCAACGTCGTCGTGGTGAGCGCCACGGGATGCATGGAAATCGTGACGTCCCCCTTTCCGCAGAGCGCATGGCGGGTGCCGTGGCTCCACGTGGCCTTCGAAAACGCCTCGGCGGTCGTGAGCGGTGTCGAATCCGCCTACAGGGCAATGATCCGAAAGGGCAAAATCGAGGACAAGGAAACCGTCTTCCTGGCCTACGGCGGGGACGGGGCGACCGCGGACATCGGGCTCCAGTCGCTCAGCGGCGCCCTCGAACGCGGGCACAACTTCCTCTACGTGTGCCTCGACAACGAAGCCTACATGAACACCGGCATCCAGAGGTCCTCCTCCACTCCCTACGGAGCCATGACCACCACGTCGCCTCCGGGGAAGAACAGCATCGGCCAGGCCACCTGGAAGAAGAACATGCCGGCGATCGTCGCGGCGCACGGCATCCCGTACGTTGCGACGGCGTCTCCGGCCTTTCCGGTGGACCTCATGAACAAGGTGAGAAAAGCGGCGTCCACGCCCGGACCCGCCTACATCCACATCTACTCGCCCTGTCCGACGGGATGGCGGTGCTCGCCCGAACAGAGCATCGAAGTGGCCAGGCTGGCGGTCCTCAGCAGGGTATTCCCCCTCTACGAAGTCGTCAACGGGAAGTGGGTGCTCTCGCAGGCGGAGAAGGCCCCGTGCGAACTGGCCTGTCCGGCGGGCATCAACGTGGCGCGGTTCGTGAACCTGATCGCCAAGGGCGAGTTCGAAGACGCCATCAACGTCATCAAGCAGGAACATCCCCTTCCGGCCATTTGCGGCCGCGTATGCCACCACCCGTGCGAATTCGCCTGCAACCGGTCGCAGATACACGGCGCGGTGGGAATCGAGTTCCTGAAGCGCTTCGTGGCGGACCTGGATCTGCAGCGTAAGGAGCCGTACCTGCCGCCGAAGAAACCGTCCAACGGGAAGAAAGTGGCCATCATCGGCGCGGGGCCGGGAGGCCTTACGGCCGGCTACTACCTGACGATGGAAGGCTATGACGTCACGATCTACGAAGCCATGCCCAAGCCGGGCGGTTGGCTCCTGTACGGCATTCCGGAATTTCGCCTGCCGCGCAACATCCTGGAGGCGGAGATCGCGACCATCGAAAAGCTCGGGGTCACGATCAAGACCAACATGCGGTTCGGGAAGGATTTTACGCTGGCCGACCTGCGCAAGGAGGGCTTCGAGGCGATCTATATCGCGGTGGGGACCCACAAGACGCTCAGGCTCCATGTTCCGGGCGAGGAACTCCCGCAGGTGTACGCGGGCGGAAACTTCCTCAAGCAGGTGAACATGGGCGCGGAGTTCGCTCCCCTGGGCAAACGGGTGGCGGTCATCGGAGGCGGGAACGTGGCCATGGATTCCGCCCGCATGGCGCTACGCGCCGGCGCGGAGGAAGTCTACGTGGTGTACCGCAGAGGCCGCGAGGAAATGCCCGCCGGCATGGAGGAAATCGAGGAGTCGGAGGAGGAGCGCATCCATTTCGAATTCCTCTCCGCGCCGGTGGAAATCCTGGCGGATGAGTCCGGAAATGTCAAAGCGATCCGCTGCACGCGCATGCAACTCGGCGAGCCGGACGCGAGCGGCAGGCGTCGCCCCGTTCCCGTTCCCGGTTCGGAGTACGCCATCGAGGTGACGAGCGTCATCTCCGCGGTCGGTCTCAAGCCGGAGGGGTCGCTCTTCGACCAAGACCCCGAGGAACTCAGGCCCGACACGACGGAGTGGGGGACCATCGCCGTCGATCCGATCACGTTCGAGACTTCCATTCCCGGAGTCTTCGCGGCGGGCGATATCGTAACGGGCGCCGCCACGGTGGTCGGGGCCATCGAGTCCGCAAAGGAAGTGGCCATCTCCATCGACCGCTACCTCCACAGGAGGAAATTGACGAGGGGAAGGCACAAGTACGAACACATGCCGGCCGAACTGCCCCCGGTGGTGGCGAAGGGCGGAAGGTACAACGTGGAGAGGCTCCCCGGCGAGGAGCGGCGAAGGACGCTGGACGAGGTCATCCAGGGCTTCACGGAGGAACAGGCGATCAAGGAAGCCTCCAGTTGCCTCAACTGCGGCCTGCACGGCAGAGCGGCCGACGGGTCGGAGGTGACCGTCGCCGACTACCTGAAGAGCCAACGGCGTTTCCGCCACCTGACCCGGGCGGATATCGAAAAGATCGAGCAGCGGGTGGCCGCCGACTACGAGGCCCTGCTGGAGCGTTGCGGGATGAAGTAAGCGATTGGGTTGGGGCCCTGAAACCGGCACGGCCTGCAATACCGGGCCGTGCCTGTAATCCGGGCCGTATCTATCCGTAATCCGGCGGCCGCGCGCAATCCGGAGCCGTTCCGGACTGCGCGCGGCCGGATACCTGGATGCCTGCTTTTCCCGTAGTGTTGACGGAAACATGGAAAGCGGCGACGATTGAAATTTAGTGCGGAATTTTTTCTTGACAAGCGGGCGATAGTTTAGTAGATTCCCGAATTCGTTACCGCAACGATCCCCGGTAGCTCAATCGGCAGAGCGGGTGGCTGTTAACCACTAGGTTGGCGGTTCGAGTCCGTCCCGGGGAGCCAGAAAATCCAAGGGCTTAGGATTCCTCCTAAGCCCTTTTGTTTTACCTTCCGCCTTTGCTTTCAACCTTTCTCCCCCCACACTATCTCCCATATGCATTGAAAATTCAGGGACCCCAAAAATTCGAGGAGAATCCCGAGTACCGGAACCTGTACTTCGTGGGCGGCAGCGTCAATCCCGGGGACGGGATGCCCATGGCGGTGCTCTGCGGCCGGCAGGTGCGGGACAAGATCCTCGAGGACCTGGAAATCGGAGCGCCGGAGCGAACACCTCCAGCATGAACTCTTTCATGGAAGAGTTCATCAACGCTACGAGCCTGTCGGTGAACTGTCGGTCCGGGGCCGGTCCAGGGCGAGCTGGTCGGGGGCATGATCAAAGTCTGGTCGGAGTCAGGTCAAGGGCTGATCCAGAGTCAGGTCAGGGGATGGTCCATATTCTGATCGGGACCCGTTCGGCCATGGTCATGAAAGTACCGGGATGGAGTTCTTCCGTGCACCCCCAAATCCCGATAAGGTGATTCGTTCAGGTCTGAACAACATGCACTGCCCGGATCATACCGTGTACAGGTGGAACGTGGACTTTTCTCGTGCGGTTACTGCCTGCTGCCGCGGCCTGTTGCGTCTCGCCGGGCTGATCGCGACTGTAAGCCGCAACCGCCTAAAGAAGTCCGGATTCCTACCGTTCACGGTATAACCGCTCAACTCCACGAGCGGACTACCCGTGATAGGTAAGTCCCTCTGCACGAACCCTGTCCGTCCGGCAATCCGATCTGCTGTGAGCAACGACAAAGATTCTTCCCGGCAGGGAATTGTAATCGTCGCTCATCGCTGCCGATTCCGTGAAAAACCTCCTCATCTGAATGCCGCTTGCCGATAGGGAAACTCCGGGCAAGCTCAGGATACGATTGTCATATCCTAAAATCGGGCACTGCCATTGATCGAAACATGGTCCCTCCAAGCCCCCTCGGGACCTCGAACCTCCAGGTCGGATCTTCCGCTCCTTTCCTACGGTGCTTTGGATTGAGCTGGAAGCAGACGTATAATCCCCCCATAGTTCTCATCGTCGGTTCCTACATATATTTCCTTGCCACCTTCGGATGATTCGCGCACGGCGATGCTTTCAACTTTCAACCCGTCCAAAGTCGCCAGCCTCCTGCCCTCATGCAGTTCGACCCGTGGATTACCATTTTGATCGGCGATCACCTTCCCGATTTGCCGGACGACGCTTCGGAACGGACCGTCATCGGTACCCGGATCGTAGGCCGATGCACTGTAGATAAAGCCATCGCCGTCAACCGCCAGGGCTACGATGGGGCGTGCGTTCTTTCCGACCGGGTCGATTCCTTCATATGTCAGCTCATTGAATGTCCCGAACTCCAGTGGATTCAGCGACAGCGTGGCCCACCTGAGTTTCGTGGCCGCATGGCCCTCGGCGCGCTCCGCGTAAAGAAAGACCAACTGCCGGCCGACCCGGCAGACTTCGGTGGCCTCGACGTTTTCGACGGGCACGGGCCAGATGATCTGAGACTCGATGTTCAGCGTACCGTTGCTGTATGTGGCAAGGAAGATCCGTCGGGCATCTTCGCCCCCCTGACCGCTCTCGGCTAACAGGAAGGCTTTGCCGCCCGGAATGCGGCTAACGCTCTCCAAATCGCTGCTGGGACCCTCTGGTCCGGGAAACTTCAAATCCATGGGCTGCCAGGTGATTCCTTCAATTTTCGACTTGGGAAGACGCACAAGACTAATCCGGGGCCAATGGTGATTCTCCGGATTGCGTTTTGTATCGTGAACGCCGATGAACAGATCATCTTCGATCCAAGCCAGTCCGCTTAGATCGGGCAATGTTGATGCGCGAGCGACGCCTTGAGGATGAGAGGGGATCGCCTTTGCGCAACCTGCAAGCATGGCCGCACCCAGCACGATTGCCATGAAAGAGAGTCTACCGGCGCGTCTGTGTGTCTTATGGGCATACATGTTTCTACTCCTCGTTAATTCAACCCAGAAAGGCCGAGCCATTTTCAAATCACTCACCGCATTTCAGTTGCGGCTTGCCGCATTATGGAGACCATCAGCAGGGGGCAAAAGGTCCTGAACAATCCTGCGGCCCTCTGCCCTGCATCCAATAATGCCGGAAATCCGAAGCCCAGTCCGGACTGATCTCGGTAAGATCATGGGTGACGTGAGGCGGCACGGGCGGTCTCATCCTTTGAGCGGCAGATAGACCAGCAGCCCCACGGCGCCAACAGCTCCCCGCTGAAGCAAAGCAGTTGACCGGGAACTCCGCAGGGTCAATCAAGATGAATCCTTTGCGCCGTAGATTCCATTCATAGCCACTCGGCTATTTTCATATCAAAACCATCTTCGTTCCGCCAGGGGAAAAAGATGCTTCTAGAGCATCGAGCACGAAGGGGGCATGGCAGGCCGTTGAAGCAGACCAATGCTCTTCCTTTTGGAGTAGTGGCGGACCGGTTCAAGAACCTCGGCCTGAAGGGACCGAGGAGAAGTCCCAAGTACCGCAACCTGTGCTTCGTGGGCGGCAGCGTCAGTCCCGGAGGCGGG
>CAYOVG010000252.1:0-10802 GCA_964407285.1 uncultured Syntrophobacteraceae bacterium | reverse complement strand
GGTGGCTGTTATGAGATCCAAAAGGCTTTTTATCCTCATGCGCCCCCATCTTTTTCAGGTTTTTCTTCCCTATTATATAGCTCGCCACACGCACCACAGGCAAGCAAAACCCTGGTCCTCCATCATTTATCGCCGCGCCGCCCCTATTGATCATCCAGGACGTTCACCTGTATAAGAGGAGTCACATTGAATCCCTGCCGGTACAGCCGGGAACGTATGTCGTCTTTGAGACGGGAGCTGATTTCTCCTGCCGTCAATTCCGTTTCTGCCCCCCGTTGCGCGTAGATGACCACAAGCAACGTATTCTGCCCCTCTATGCTCGGACGAGTGAACCGGACATCCGCATACACCATCTTCGCGACGCCGCTCGCCTCCACCGCTTTCTGGACCTCGGCCCGCGCCCTTTGAGCGATGCTGGATCTCTGCAGATCCGGCCTGGACGAAAATTGCCAGAGCAGCATTCCTGCAATCAGCAATGCCGTTACTACCAGGGAGACGGGGAAGACCCAGGCCTTTCCGCGAGTGAAGCGCACTCCTTCGGCAGAAATCCCGTACGCTCTGAATATGAGCGCTCCAGAGAGGTTGATGCCCACAAGCTGCAGTAGAAGCACAAAGATGCCGCTTATCGCCATGTCCCAGCGTCCTATCGCGGTCGACATACCGATGAGGCCGACGGGAGGCGAGAGGGAGGATGCCGTCAGCATTCCGACCGCGGCGCCCGACACCAGGCTGTTCCTCTCGGATTGCACGAGATTGAGGGCACCCGCCGCGCCAGCGGCCAGGGGCAGCAGGACCGAAATGGTTGAAATCTGACTTACTTCAACCATCTGCGTTGTTGCTATATCCTGCTGAAAGACCAGGCTCAGAATGCCCGTCACGACCACGCTCAGGAGGAGCGCCACCGTGTACCGGGTGATGCTTCTGCCCAAAAGGCCGGGGTCGCCGCGGGCCGTCGCGAGGGCCGTATTCATGGCCGGACCCGCGAAAGGAGCGATCAGCATGGCGGCAACCAGGAGATACATGGTATTCGTATACAGGCCGATCCACACCACGACAGCCCCCAGGCCCGCATAACCCAGAAAGCCCCTCCAGGACCCGACGCTTTGCAGACCTCCCAGGAACACTTCGATGGGGCTTCGCGCAGCCACGTCCTTTACCTGCTCCGACGCCTGCGAGGCGGGAGGATGCAAGGGCATGACGCCTTGCGGAATCAGGGTAACATTCACCTCGGGCAGCGCATCCAGGTCGTCCAGCAGCTTTTCGACCTGCCCGTTGGAAACACTCAGGATCACCATGTCAATCGGTTTGCCCCCTGACGACACCGCCTCAAACCACGCAATGTTCGCACCGTTACGCGCCTTGGCCATGTCGTGCACGTCCCTGCCCCGCCCCCGAGGCGCATGAACCATCAATTGACGCATTCTTTCCTCCATGCCCGGATTGGAAGGCAAAATGTGTGAAAGCCGTTCTACAGTCTCCTTTCAATATGCCGGGAATGTCGCTCGACCTCCTGTTACGTCTTCATTATTCATTTTAGGATTGCTCCCCGAAGAGCACAATCCCGGCAAGAGCCGGACGCCGGAAGTGCGTGGACAGGCCTAAAATCGATAGAAGGATCAGAAGGAATGTTGAAAGCCGATCGTCGTTCGCACCTCGGGAGATTCATCCCCGATCCCCGCCCCTACGCCGGCCGCAAGCACTGTAAGAGGGGTAAGCTGATATCTCAAGCCGGTTTCCACTATATTGGCCTCTTTGCCCTTTTCCTTTTCCTGCTCCCTGACGAAGTCGACAATGAGCAGGGTTTCAGGTCCCACCCTGACATCCCATCCGGCCACCGCAACGTAGTAGTCCTCACGCTCATCCTTTTGCGCACCGCTGTTGTGCTTCCACGATGCGTTGATGTGAAGGCGATTCCAGAGGGTGCTCCGGCCGAGCGTCTTGCTTAAGATAAGCTTAAGTGTCGTATCGACTCCCCTGCTGTCTTCATTCGTCGGAAACTCGAGGACTCCCTTGAGGGCCAATCCCGGAATCCAGAGCGTTTCCTGGTTGAAGCTGTAGAGTGCGGCAAGCTGTACGTCGCCTATTCCCTCCTCCTCAACAGCCTCTCCCCAGACAAAGGGTACTTCCAATTCCACCTGAGCATTTCGCATCACCCCGTATTCAAGGATGGTCGCGGCCTTGAACCTGTCCTCATCATCGTCGGTTCTCTCCCAACGGAAGTAGGCCTGTATCTCCCGATTGAGATACGCCGTGGGAAGCGAATCCTCCACTTCGACGGGAATGCCTTCTTCCAGGTTATAGTGATCCGATGCATGGCAGGTGGAGCCAAACGGCGGCAAAAGCCAAATCGATACAATGAGAAGAGCAGTTCCCCAGACACATATGGACACTTCGTTCCGCAGTTTCATTGCCGTTTCTCCTCTGATCGAGTCAGTAGTCATTTATTCCCGAATCCACGGACCTACCTGGATAATACGGGTGGAGGAGCGGACGGGTCCCTGTCCATGGCGACGGGCTCGATATCGGGCATGCTGCCGTGTTTTTCCTGCCATCCCTTGAGCATGGTATCGACCATCATCTTCGGCGTCTTTCCAGGTTCCACCGACTCCGGCATCACCTTCATGCCGGGCGCGACCGATTTCATCGCATCCATAAGGGAACCTGGATACTCGCCTTTCTGCATGCCGGGCTCGAGCTTCTTATAGAACTGATCCCACATCTTCCTCTCCATGTCCCCGCTCATTCCCCCCGGCATCATCATGGGCATCATTTCCTGCATCATTTCCGTCATTATGCGATTCATATCTCCTTCCGTCCCCTTCATCCAGTCGTAATAGACCCTAGGGTCCATATCCGGGTAAGGGGTCTTGAACTTTCGTGCAAGTTGTTCATCTCCGGGCTGGTAGCTCATTGCCTCGATCACCCGGTACAGTTCCGCTTTCTTCTGCTCGTTGGTCCATTTCTCATAAGACAGCAAATCGTAGGCAATTCCGTGGAGCATATGAAGATTATCGAATATATTGGCCGACTCGGGTGACATCCTGGAGTATCTCGGCATTGCCTCACGGCTGAGCAGCATTCTCAACGGCCTGTTGTATAGAACGTTCGAAAAGAACGTCTGATCCGTCTGCCTGACCATTGTCTCCTGCTCCTCATCATTCCCGCCTATCATCATTGCTTCGTAGATCACCGGATGCCACCAGTGAGCGGCGTAAAAGAAATTATTGGATCGGGGATAGTAATTTCTGAAGAGCGTCGTGTAGGGCTTCATCATAACTGCAGCCCTTCGCATTGTGACATCAAGCGGAGCCGGGCTTCTCGGAATATCGAGCTTTTCGAGGTAGTAGTTCACAGCCCTGTCGGTCCACTCCTTCTTATTCCGCCATGGAATGCTCTTCTCGGAGAGAATGTCGTAAGTCTGCTCATGGTGCATGTGGGTCCAGTCTATGGCCCTGTAAAGGTTGAATACTACCTGGGCGGTGTATGGACCGTAGTATTCCATGGTAGGTTCGGTGCGAGGAGGGTTATGGATGAATTTCATGTAACCCTCATCGGCTTTTCTGTCCGTCTCCTCGCTTTGAGAGATTGGATTCAGGAGCAGGTAATCGTGTTGTATCCCATGGGCATAATGGATTGCGGCCCCGATCCGGAATGCCTGGTTATTGCGATGGAAGAAAGCGATGTTGTAAGGTCCCCGCAGGTACGAGACCTCATTGCGCTGCTCTACGGCATCAATCCTCTGAACCGCTATGATTCCGGGAAGCAATACCGCAATGCAGACAGCGGAAAACAGCTTCTGCCATTTCATGTTTTCCTCCTTTCCTGGGTTCGGACGTAGCGCCAACGGCCGGATCATCGTTCCGGGTTGAATGACCGGATTGATCGAGTTCAGGAAACGCCGGGTTTGCATCCGGCATTCAGATAGAAGAGTGAAGCGCGTTTAGCCCCGGAAGTCACAGATCTTTCATCAGGCATCTATCAACCGAAAAAGGTGCGTGTGTCAAACATCAAATCCGACGGAGCAGATAGCTTTAGAAATAGCCGGGATTGGAGCACAACCGTTTTCTTGATTGTAAACGCTTGCCACAGTCCAAATTCGAACCGGGATTGTTTTCTCGTAATGATCGGGTCTGGGAATGTCAAGTGAATGGGATGGAGACGCCGGGTCGGCGTCATTGGAGGCTGTCGGTATTTCCGGCACGCTTTGTATGGCCGGCTGGAGCATTTTGCGAATGAATCGTAACTTCAACAGAAAAAGGGGGTCCGATCGGGTACGACGCCCGGTCAAATCCCCCTGTTCGCTTTCGCTCATCGAGTATTCGAGAGAGCTTCCTCAGCCGGTCCCCGACTTGACGGGGGGACCGGATGTATTACAGGGTCCAGGTATTACTGGCCGTAGTAGGAAAGCACTTTCTGCTCGTAATCCCGGTCGAACTTCGGCATATCGTTGGCGCTGAAGCTGGGAGCGTCCTTGATCTTGTCTTTGTTGAAACCAACGACCAGCCTGTCTTTCCACATTTCCACATCGGCCGCGCTCCACGGCACCGGCGTCAGTTTCCCATCCTGGGTGCTCAGGAGCAAATAGTCCACCTGTCCATCCTTATCCACGATCATATCCTTCACCATTCCCAGATAGTGTCCCTGCCGGTCGATTACACCCATATTAGTGAGATCATTGGCATGCCACCCGGCATCTTTTTCGATAGCCTCTTTCGGGATCTGTGGTTGTTGCGCAGTCTGCGCCATAACCTGTGTGGCGAGGAGACCAAAGAGAACCAGGACAGCCAATACCAGGTATTTAATCCTTCTCATGATGTTACCTCCTTCTATGCCGGGAAACATCCGGCGAATGAAGATGAAAAATGTACTTGATCGTTCTGTCGGCTTTTTCGATTATGCTGATTCTATCCGGTCCGCATATGATCAAAAATGGGGTAAATAGGGTAAATCACGAAAAGAAATACTTTAGGAATGACTACATTTTCAATGCCTTATACTTCATCCGCACGTCGGCCCGATAAATTTCCGGTCACTTTCACCCACTCTTCACTGAAGAACCGACCGATATGTGCAAATGGAGTTATTGAACAGATTGTATGTACAATTATATGTACATGTGTCACTTGATAACGCCGTTCGGGCGTGATTACTTTAAGGCGTCAAGTGCGGGCGCTTCAAGCTCTACGCGCGCTACAAGCGCGCGGTTCGCGGCGCCGAATGATTCTTCCACTACCTGCTATGGAGAAGATGATGCCTCTTTCACGCTCTATCCTGCACCTGGGTGCATACAAATCCATTGTTGTCGTCTCTGTGCTCGTAGGCCTGGCGGCTTTGCTTTCCATCCATCCCGCCGCGGCAGCGCCTGTCAATGATGAATTCATACGGGGCTACGCCACTGCGCTACTTCAGCGTAATTTCCAGACCACCGTCGAATCGCTGGAAGTCGAGAATGGGACGATATTCCTTCGCGGATTGGATGCGACAGACGTGGTGCGCGATAGAATAAAAAGTCAGCTCTCTTCCATTCAAGGCGTAAGACAGGTGGTGATAGCCGATTCTCCCGAACTCCAGGTCGTCGGGAAGGAACCGCAAATCACGCCAGAGCTTCCCGCATTCCTGCCGCGGGACCTTTTGTTCAGTCCGTTGCTCGCGGACCCGCGCTGGCCCCATTTTTCCGCATCCTATCAACGCTACGTGGACGGAGGGCAACTCAAGAACGTGGGCTCGGCTACGTTTGGAGAGACTTTCAGCATATACCGGTTCGGCGGCCCCTGGGAGAGTCTCCTGGAGGTGGGCATTCAAGCCGGCGTCTTCTCCATATTCGATCTTGGCGCCGATTCGCTTGACCTCATAAATGCCGACTATTCCATCGCCTTCCCTGTTTCATTCAAAAGGGACGCGTTCTCGGGCATGCTGAGGATATTCCATCAGAGTTCCCACCTGGGAGACGAATACCTGTTGCGAGGGGACGTAATGAATAGAAGGGTTAATCTGAGCTACGAGGGAATCGACACCATACTGTCCTACACGTTGCCGTTCGGTTTTCGGATCTATGGAGGCGGCGGATACCTCTTCGATCGGGACCCGTCCGACCTGGACCCCTGGCTCGCTCAATCGGGCCTGGAATTCAGAAGTCCATGGACACTGTGGGGTGGCGCCATGCGACCGGTTGCCGCGGTGGATATCCAGAATCGCCAGGAAAGCGGCTGGGACGCGGACGTATCGGCGCGCGCCGGGGTCCAGTTCGAAGATCCCGATTTCTTCAGCCGCAGGATGCAACTGCTCGTCGAGTACTACAACGGCAGTTCTCCGAACGGCCAGTTCTATATTCGAGATATCGAATACATCGGAATCGGGCTCCATTTCTTCTACGATTGATCGGGTACTGCCGTTTGTCCACGAGAGCATCCGTAGAGCATGCCGGAGTGCGCCGGGAAACAGAGGTTGAAGCGGTCTAATTCCGGGAAGAAGGGAGCGAAGCATCCGCTGCAAGGATTTCGGAATCCCGTGTTCTGAGAGCTTTCAGCACGCGCTGATACCTGGCGTCTATATCCTGACGATCCAAAGGCTCACTGGAGTTATCCATGCTCTCCCGCCACGTCATGAGCGCATGCTTCAGCAGCGCATCCCTGTCCTCATCTCTGCGGATATGGGGAGCTATGCCGGCGATGATTTCGAGCATACGAATCATGACTCCCACACTGGTTTTGCCGTATTGCCGTATCTGGTTGAACGCGGCGTCGGCTACATCCGGAAACGTGAATTGAGGGGCGACGACCCGGAGTCTGTCCATGTCATCATAACGGTATCCGGACGGAATGCGCCTGCCGGCCAGATCGGATAGCGCCACTCCCAGCCAGTCCAGGCAGGTCATCGCGGTAAACGGATCATTGATGCCCTGGGACAACGACCGGACCGCGATTTCCACGAGCTGGTGGACGGAGAACTCCACGTCCTGCTCCTTCATCCGCTGATTCCCGGTCACGAAGACCCCGCTCATCTCCCGGATCAGAGTATCATCGACGCGATTGCCCGGCCAGACCCTGGCCACGATGCTGCCTCTTACAATGAACTTTCCCGGACGATACTCGATCCGCAGAATGACGTTTTTCTCCTTCGCCAGCCGCATGATCCGTTCAGCGTTGACCGCTTGCAGATATCCACTAGTAAGAGAAGGAACGACGCCTGACCGGCTGTCGAAATCGCGAGGCAAATCCTCTTCATTCCGCAGTCCCTGGTCTTCCGTCAATTCATGGCCCATCTTTTCCGGGAAAAGCCTATCTATCGATTTTTCAAGGTCGCGCCACACGGAAGCTACGAGAGTATTGGCATGGATGGAAGCGGAAATATGGTGGATGAAGTAGATGAGGACGGCAACGCCCGCGGCCGCCAGCAGAATACCGACCGAAACTGAGATGTGCGGAATGTACGCTCCCCCGCTCACTCCGATCAGCCCGATAACGAGGATGCAGTAGGTAAACGCGGAAACGAAGGTGCCGAGCACCAGTTGGTTGCCCTTATCGTGCATGAAGTTCCATATCAGGCGTGGGCCGAACTGGGAAGACGCGAGGGAGAGGACCACTATCGTAATCGAGAAAACCACCCCCGCAACCGTTATCATGGAATTGGCGATTGTCGAGAGAATGGATCGCGCGCTATCCAGGTCGCCGGCATAGGCCCACCACCCGCTCAGGAATGCGTAGTCTTTAAAATGCCGGTCCGCGGCAGTGGCGCCAAAAGCCAGCGCTATAGCCAGGATCGTCATCAGCGCGGGCACGAACCAGAAACTGGACCGAAGCCAATACCAGAGTATATGGATTTTGATCAGCATCCCTTTTGCGACTCCTTTAACAGATCTGAACCATCAAAATAGAAATAAGCTCGGTTTGGGATGCAATCAATGGAACACGCTACGAGTAGAGGTACTCGTCTTCCGGGTCCGAGGCGGTATTGGAGAGGCGTTGGAAGATGCAAAAAAGAAACTGCCGGCAGGGTTCGCCTGCCGGCAGTCGTACTACTTACCGATGAAATCGGGGTAAGTTATTTGATCAGGGGCACGATGAGCAGCGCCACGATGTTCACAACTTTGATCATCGGGTTGATTGCAGGGCCGGCCGTATCTTTGTACGGGTCGCCTACGGTGTCACCGGTAACGGCAGCTTTGTGAGCTTCGGACTTCTTGCCGCCGAACGCGCCGTCTTCGATGTACTTCTTGGCGTTATCCCATGCGCCGCCGCCACTCGTCATGGCGATCGCCTGGAACAGACCGGTGATGATGCTGCCGATAAGAACGCCACCGAGGGCTTCCTTGCCGATCAGCATGCCGACTACGATCGGAGCTGCAACCGGGATAAGAGCGGGAACCATCATTTGCTTGATGGCGCTTGCGGTAACGATGTCAACGCACTTGCCGTATTCCGGCTTTGCGGTGCCTTCCATGATGCCGGGGATTTCCCTGAACTGACGGCGAACTTCCTCGACAACGCCGCCGGCGGCCTTTCCAACAGCTTCCATCAGCAGAGCGCCGAAGAAGTAGGGAAGCATACCACCGATGAACAGACCAACGATAACCTTCGGGTTGGACAGATCGAACATGACCTGTTCCGGGAAGGACCTGGAGTATTCGGCGAACAGAACCAGGGCGGCAAGACCGGCGGAGCCGATTGCATAACCCTTGGTAACGGCCTTCGTGGTGTTGCCCACTGCATCCAGAGGATCGGTAATGGCGCGAACGCTTTCGGGAAGCTCGGCCATTTCAGCGATACCACCGGCATTGTCCGTGATCGGGCCGTAAGAGTCGATGGCGACAACGATACCGGTCATGGACAGCATTGCAACAGCGGACAGAGCGATTGCGAAGAGACCGCCGCCGGCATTACCGGTGAATCCGCCGCCAAGAGCGAAAGCCCATACGATGGCGCCGCAGATAACCAGGGCGGGGGCCGCGGTGGACTTCATGCTGACTGCGAGACCGGCGATGACGTTGGTGCCGTGGCCGGTTACGCTCGCCTGGGCAATGTGCTTAACAGGGTTGAAGCTTTTGGAAGTGAAGTATTCCGTGATCATAACGATGGCGCCGGTCAGAACGAGACCGATAACAGCCGTCGTGAAAACACCCATCGGGGTGAAAGCCTGCTCTACGCCGGGAAGAGCCAGGAACCACTTGGAAGCATAGAAGAAAGCGCCTGCGGCCAAAACACCGGCCACGGTCAGGCCCTTGTAGAGAGCGCCCATGATGTAGCCGCTCTTGCCGAGCTTCACGAAGTAGCAACCGATAATCGATGCAATAATGGAGATACCGCCGATGAGCAGCGGGAACTCTACCCACAAGCTGTCCGGACCGTAAACGGTCTTGGCGAGCAGCATTGCGGCAACCAGCGTAACGGTGTAGGTTTCGTAAAGGTCGGCAGCCATACCGGCGCAGTCACCAACGTTGTCGCCGACGTTGTCGGCGATAACGGCGGCGTTACGCGGATCGTCCTCGGGGATGCCCGCTTCGACCTTACCAACGAGGTCGGCGCCGACGTCGGCAGCCTTGGTGTAGATGCCGCCCGCGATACGAGCGAACACGCTCATGAGGGAGCAGCCGAAGCCGAGGCCTACGAGAGCATGGAAAGCATCGTCAACCGGGGCGACCTTGCGTACGAACGCATAGTAGCCGGCGATGCCGAGCAGACCGAGACCAACGACCATGATACCCGTAACCGAGCCGCCCTTGAAAGCCACGGACAGAGCAGCCTGAATTCCCTGCTTTGCGGCTTCGGTGGTCCGTACGTTGGCCTTAACGGTAACCATCATACCAATGTAGCCGGCCAGAGCCGAACCAACGGTACCGATAATGAACCCGATGGAGGTCCACTTTCCGAGATAGGTCAACAAACCGGCAATGATGATAGCAACAACTGCAACCGTCTTGTACTCACGATTCAAGAAAGCTTCCGCGCCTTCTTTAACTGCATCGGAAATCGCCTGCATCTTTTCGGAGCCGGCGCTCTGTTTTCCAATCCATGCAGCCGTGACCAGGGCATAAACAACGCCCAATGCACCACAGCCAAGTGCAAAAGTCAAAATCTGGCTCATTCCCGCCGCTGTACTTTGATCCATCGTGCTTTGCCTCCTTTAGAGTTTCTCTTCTTCTACCAGAAAAGCCGATACATGCCCGGTTCCATCCCCCGAGCAGGGTCTAACCGCAAATCTTTGTTTCTCACCTCCCGCCGGACTGGTTTGATTGTTAAACGCCAAAAAAAGAAAAAGCCTTCACCCGATGTGCCTCTTCTTTGTTTCGACCCACCTCCCTTTCATCATGCTCGAAACTCCGAACACTCCAACTGAAAAGCAGGTATAGACACTACCACACTCGCCATATGTCCACCCGCCCCGCTCGACGGGGCGGGCTCGCTGACCACGATAACGCCGGTCCGGCAGGCCGGGCGCCGCTTTCCGACCGCTCCTCCGCGTGGAGCGGCTTTCACTCTCAAGGATGACGACCGCGACAGGCGGTCGGAAGGCGCGGCGCCGGTAGAGCCTACAACAATCATCATTACAGTTCGATCTCTCATTCTATTCCGGACCCTGCGCGCCGGATGGGGCGAAGCCCATCTCTCATGCATTCCAGCATCTTTCCGTAGCCCATAAGGCTACGAAAAGATAATTTTTTCACATGGCCGACAAAACTACTTGAGCACGAGCAATTTGTCAAGCAGAAAAGCTCATATGAGTTCCCGTACGGAAAGGTATTCTTCTCTTATTCCGTCCAGTTTCGTCAGTTCGGCTTCGAGAGCGCCCTGTCTTGCCGATACTTC
>CAYOVG010000251.1:0-10833 GCA_964407285.1 uncultured Syntrophobacteraceae bacterium | reverse complement strand
CAATATCGACCTCGGGATAGGCCAGGCATTCCGACGGGAGGAACGTGGGATGGCTCCCTCCCCACACAACCGGACAATCCGGGCGCCAGGCCTTGACGAATTGCGAGACCTTGCGGGCTGACGCCACTTCCACCGAAAGCACGGACACCCCCACAAGGTCGGGCCTGTAAGTATCGAGCACGTTTTTCAGCTCCATCCAGACTGGATGGGCATCGTCATCCACAGCCCTGAAGTACTGTTCCTGCTCCTGAAAGCGCCTGTAAAAGGTCGCTTCTGAATCGGAAACAATACCGTCTCCCCGGAGGTTCGTTTCAAGTTCCATATTATAGATGTAGGGATCGAATCCAGCCTGTTCGAGAACTCCAGCCAAATATCCAATACCCAAGGGAAAAAACGCCGGATGCCCTGTACCCCGTAGACGGGAGTAGGGAGGACGCACCAACAAAACACGCATCTCTTATTCCAACTGTCATTATGGTAAAACGCCGGAAACAGCCGCATCTTTCGGCAAGACTTCCGGATAATCCAAAAAAAAACGGTTCCTGTGCCCTTTTGTATAACACCTGGCCAGAAAAAGAAAAGGCATATACTGCCAGGGATACCGATAAAAATAGTCTTCCAGGCGACTGATGTAACTTTTCAACCCAACAGCAAGGAACTCATCCTCACCCCCCCCGTACGGCAGTTTCAACGGGGCCTCAATGGTCATTTGATAAGCTGTCCCGCCCTCCGGACGCAACATAAACGTCGGCAGAACCGGCGCTCCCGTGCGGTGCGCTATCAACCAGAGACCGGGAGAAAAGGTTGCCGGCCGCCCCAAAAATGTATGCGGCGTCCATTCGTTGCCATAGCGGCCGTCGCCTGCCAGCGCAACAATTCCATTGGCTTTGAGTCGCCTGAAAACCGGCAGAAGCCCCTTTGTGACGTCTATGTGCTTCGCGGGAAGCGCTTCTTCATACGCTCGCTGCATATTGATGATTTTGACGAGCACTGAACTCAACCTTTGTCCGGCATACTCATCGTTATCGACATGAGCCGGCCGGCTGAGCTGGAAGATCTGATAGCCGCGAAAGCCCAGCGCAGGCATAATCATCTGGTTCGCCCCGATGTGGGACAACAAAATCAACGCGCCTCGACCTTGTCGCAATGCCGCGTCAAGATGCTCACTGCCGGTGACGGGGAAATACTTCCGCGCGTCGGCGGGTTGAAGGCACGGATAGGAAAACACCTCCGCCTGGGTTTGGTAGAATTGCTCCGCCCCTCGCCGGCTTATCTCCTCGAGCGAAAGCCACGAACCGTTACGATCCGCGGAACTGCAAGCCTTTAGTTCCGACAGAGTCACATTGCGCCACTTCGAGGAAGACCGGTAATAAATCCTGCCGAGCAGACGGGCCGCGGCCAACCGTCCGGGATGAGACATACGCTGCACCATGGAGCGCCATGGATACCAGTAGCACCAGCGTGCTCCCTCTTTCAGCAGTTCGGCCATAAACCCTGGAACAAATTGCATTCGTATCAACCCCGCCGCCGGCGATTCAATAATGAATCGGCGTACGCATCTTCAGCTTTCCCTTTACCCATTCATACGACACGTCAAGTAAGCGAGCAAACGAAATCCCCGATCGCTATTTGTGTATTCTATACTCGGTTCCTCCCACTTGCTTTCCAAGCGCGGTATAGAAAATCACCTTGATGTCCAGCCACAGGCTCCAGTTCTCCATATACCAGATGTCGCATTCCACACGCCTTTCAATGGACGTATCCCCTCTCCACCCATTGACTTGCGCCCATCCCGTAACTCCCGACTTCACCTGGTGCCGGACGTTATAGTTGGGTATTCTCTTCTTGAACTGATTCACGAAAAATTCGCGCTCGGGCCGGGGGCCCACAACGCTCATATCGCCCACCAGGACGTTCCAGAATTGCGGAATCTCATCCAGATTAAACCTACGCAAGAATTGCCCTATCGGGGTCACCCGCGGATCGTCGTCCGTCGTCCAGCGAGTGTCCGACTGAGCTTTATCCTGGATATACATACTTCGGAATTTGTACATCCAGAATTTCCTGTTGTTGATTCCAACCCGTTCCTGCCTGAAAATAGCCGGCCCCGGAGAAGACAGTTTGACGGCAAGATAAACCGCCAGATACAATGGGGAGAAGAACAGCAGAAATGCGGATGAAAACAGGATATCGAAGCTTCTCTTCATCATGCGGTTGCGAAGTATGCTTAGGGGTTCCGCGCGCACTCCCACAAGCGTAATCCCGTCCCAAATCTCGAGAATGGGACGATTTCCCGCTATACTGAACAGATCGAATACAAGACGCGCCCGAACTCCCTCTCTTTCGCACTTCTGAATCAGTTCGCCGACCATAGCCTCATTTTTGAGGGACACGGCAAAGAGGACCTCATGAACGACCCCGGAATCGATTATTTCGGAAAACCTGTCAATCCCCCCAAGATGCAGGTTTTCCTGAAGTCCCTTGTATGGCCTGTCTGCCAGGAAACCATACAGCCTGCATTCCAGGGACGGCGAACATAACACCTTTTGGAGCACCTCTTCCGAAAGTTGACCGTCGACAACCAGCAGAATGGTCTTCAATTTGTAGTTGCTTCTGAAAAAGCTGTTGACCAGTCCAAAATAGAAAATCCTGACATTCATCGACAAGAGGTACGCGAACAGGATGGGCCACAGGATACGGCTATGATCGAATGACGCAAAAGGCAATCCGGCTTCAGCCAGAAAAACGCCGAGAGCGAGAAGGCAGTACGTGGCCGTTGTCTCCCTGAAGATGGAAAAGACATTCAGAGGCGCATTCATAATGGTGATCGGAAAGCTGTTTCCGACAGAACAGATAACGATGTAGAGAACAACGGGAAAAATCATGTCCCGCAATCTGATAGCGGCAGATCCATCAGCAACATATAGATTCGTAAGGAAAAAACATAGAATAAGGAACAGCACATCGATAATGTAAACTGTCACCAATCTATCCGTTCTTCTCATCGTCTCACCTGCTTTTCACTATATGAGTGCTGCCGATTATTAAGAGTCAATTTCCTGATTCACGCATTCAGCCGGAACAGATTAACTTGCCGCTTCATAAACACGACTCCGGGACCGAATCCACAAAAAAGAAGAACACAGCCGGCGAGACAAAATCCGGACCCGAAACCCTGTTTTCTAAAAATCGGACAAACCTAAAAAGTAAATAAACAAAATTCGAAGACAATGTGGAGACGATTTTGGGACGATCGAATGGGGCTGGGAAGTAGTTGTGCTTACGCCCGCTCCGGGCGGCGACGCCCATTGCCGAAATACGGCAATCCAGCCTCAAAAAGTCGATTTCCTTCCAGTCCATATCTCCCATATCCTCACCCCGGCTCCCAGAGCGCCCGTTAGCCCCCGGAGAAGCAGCAGTACAGGGCCGGCCAGCGCCAGTTCGCGGTCATCACGGACCTGCCGGAAGTACAGACGCTCATTAAGAAAAAAAGCAAGCGCCAGAAACAGCGTGAACGGCAGCAATCCTTCCGGTCCAAGTAGGTTCACGCTCAAGGATAGAAGCAAAATTGGAGCCAACAACACCTCCAGCTTGTGCCAAAGTGGAGTATGCGAATCGCTCATGATCTTGCTCGGATGCTTCTGCCATGTAAACGCCCGCCAGTAAGCATTCCGGTATTTCTTGCGAAGATATTTGAGAAGGCTGTCCGGGTGCTGATGATAGACGAAGGCGCCTGGAGCCGGAACCAGTTTGCATCCCTGTGAAGACAGTCTGTAGGACAATTCCGCATCTTCCGCGGACGCCGTCGTGTAGGAGGTATCGAAGCCACCGGCTTCCAGCAGGCGTTCGCGTCTGTACGCCGCGGAATAAGTGTCTACAAAATCAATACACTTCAATTCCCTGAGCCTGCTGCACTTCATCTCATATTCAACCTGGGCGAATCGAGCGATCAGGCTTGTTTGCTTCGTCTTATAAAAGCCTTTTGCTCCGACCACTTCGGGGTCCGAAAACGGTTTCACCATCTCGGCAATCCACTCATCGTCGGGCTCGCAATCAGAATCGGTGAACAGGACGATATCGGACGTCGCTTCCCTCAGCCCCGCATTGCGCGCGGCGGAAGCCCCCTGGTTCTTCTGCCGGATAACCTTTACGCCAAAACTCTCCGCCACCTGGGCCGTGTCGTCGGTCGAACCGTCGTCAACCACGATGATACGATAGAGTTCCCGAGGATAAGCCTGCTTGCGCAGGGCGGCCAGGCATGTCCCCAAAGTCGATGCGGCATTATAAGCCGGCACCACAACCGATACGGAAAACATCTCATCCAAAGTCATATGCTGCTGCCGTAAAAAAGGTGTCTGGCAAAGAGTCTGGCCGCTTTCACCGTCCGGATACCCTCCTCGGGGTCCCGGAGCCCCTGAACGATCTTGTATAACACGTAACGAGGACGCAGGTAAAACGAACGACGGCACGAATCGCAGAACCTGACCATCTCTTTATGGGTAACTCCCGGCAGGTTGACAACGCAGTTATGAAGTCCCTCATCCGTCAACCAGTCCCTGAAATTGTCGGATACCAGGTACCCTCGTTCCCTGTAAATCTCATATATCTCGGTTCCGGGATAAACCATTACGGGAAAAAACTGGGCCACATCCGGATTGAGGGACCTGGCCATATCCAGAGTCTGCTTCATCGTTTCTTGCGTCTCCCCGGGCATCCCCACCAGGAAGGCGCCGTTGACCAACAAACCCGCTTTCTTACTGTCTCGGATAAACCGGCGATATCGATCCAAGTTATTGTTCTTTTTCATGCGATCGAGTATCGTCTGTGAACCGGATTCAAATCCCACCAGCAAGGACCGGCATCCGGCCTTCCGCATGAGAACCATCAGATCCAGGTCCAGGTCCGCCCGCGCATTGCACGACCACCTAACCTTCAGGCCACGCCGCAGCACTTCCTCCGCGAACCTGACCGTTCGTTCCTTATCCGCGGTAAAGGTATCGTCTTCGAACATGATTTCCCCCAGTCGGGGAAAATCTCGCACCACGTATTCCATTTCGTCCACCACGTCCCCGATGGACCGGGTTCGATGCGCCCTTCCGGTTACGGTCTGAGGGTAGACACAGAAGATGCACCGGTTCGGGCATCCCCTGGCCGTCACGAAAACGACGACGGGGTAACGGTTGCCGGAATAGAAATAATTGCGATAGTCGAGATGCTTCCTGTACGTGCGGGTGACCCACGGGATGGAATCGAGATCGGAGATCACCGTCTGCGGTCCATTATCGACAATGGCGCCATCTTCACCGCGGCGGTAGACCAGCCCGGGCACACCATCGAGATTTGCGCCGCTCTCGAGCCGGCCGGCCAGTTCCGCAAGCACCTGCTCGTATTCTCCTACCACCACCGCGTCAACGCTTTGACCTAAAACGAGAGACTCCTTAGGAAGCGCCGTCACATGAACGCCGAGCAGCGTCACAAAGGCGTCGGGCAACGCCGCCTTCAAGGATGCGGCCTGCATCACATCGCTGTGGATGCTCGGGGTACTCGTGGCAAGTACGATCAAGTGGGGACGAAACGCCAAGAGCCGGCTTTCGACCTCACGAGAGGAAATTCTGCCCGCGACGGCATCCAGGAGCATCACGCCATACCCCGCCTTCTCCAGATACCCGGCAGCGTAACTAAGCCACATCGGATAATAAAACGTTCCGCTCTTGGTTATTGCCGGACTGCGCTGTTCCCTGGAGTACCTGCCGAACTGCTCCAGGAACGGAGGATTGATGAATGCGACTTTTGTATTCACTATACCTACCTGCTCCCGATTGGACTCTATATGTTTTACATGAAAAGACCGGTGGTCACTATAGCACGAGGTCCCACGGAGAACAAGAAATTCGTGAGCATGCCGCGGAATGAACATTCATGCCGCGACGAACCCGGCGCTCCCGGCGGGACACCGACGGCCCGTCCGAGCCCCTGGCGCGGCACTGCAGCACGAACGAAGTTGTTGACTCCACAAAAGGTTTTTGTTAATTAGGCTCATCTTCTTTTTTTTACACACTTAAGGCAAGATGGTCTTAATCATGCATAATGATTTGGGTGAAAGACCGGAAACAGAACATACCCCAGAGGACCGGCAGGTGTTTGCGCCTGCCGAAAGGTTTATCGCTTCTTCAAGCACATAATGCGAGGTATGAGTGAAGCTGATGAGAGACAAACTGCCCGCCTGCATCGTAGTGGTAACCCTGCTTGCGCAACTCGCGAGCTGCCAGCATCGATACGCCAGCATGGATAACGTGACTACCGAAATCCCGGAATCGGCGACGAAGGAGTCCACCACGATCCAAACGTTGGACCCCTACATGCTCGACGTGGGAGACGAAATCACCATCCGTGTCTGGGGGTATGATGATATGGAAAGAAAAGCATCCATTAATTCCTCCGGAGACATATATTATCCCCTGCTGGGTCGCGTAACGCTGGCAGGGCGCACTATACCGGACGCTCAAGGCTATCTTACCGAACAATTGAGAAAATACTTCATCGATCCACAGGTTGAACTCATCAGCAGCACCTCGCGCCAACAGTTCTATGTCTTCGGAGAGGTCAACAACCCGGGTTCGTTCAGCTTCCAGCGTCCTATCATTCTCGTCGAAGGAATCGCCAAGGCCGGATGGTTCAAACAGGAAGCCAACACCGACAGGGTCTTGCTCTTTCGTCGCTCAAACAATCAGTATCAGGTTTACGGCATCAACTTCGCGGGGCTGCTTCCCAACCAGAACGGTCAGAAGGACCAGTATCTCCAATCCGGCGACCTGGTATACGTCATACCCAACAAGATTACAAAATTCGAAAGAGTTCTGTCGCACATTCAGTCAATCCTCTCGGCCTTCGTATCCATAGAATCATCCGCTCTGCTATGGCCTCAAATGATTGATGCCATTACGGGAAAAAGTGATAGCTCTACCGATGTTTCCATATCTCCGGGCGGCACTTCATCGAGCAGTTCATCAAACAGCAAATCGTCACAGTGAAGCACGTCCGACACTTCGAGTAAATCGCCGAACTGGGACTCATGGATCAAACCTAGGTGGATAACGTAAATGGAGCTTAAGCGCTACTGGCAAATTCTCGTCAAAAGATGGTGGACGTTTTTCTGGATCGTGACCGTCATCGTCGGCACAGTTACAATAGGGAGCCTTGTCGTCACTCCCATATACAGCTTTTCCAGCTATATCCAAATCAGATCGACCGACCCCCTGTTGAGCCTGCTCAACCAGACGAACGTACTTCCTTCAGAGCTGTTGTCGCTCGGAACGATCAGCTCGGATACGGTGATGGAAGGGCAGCTCAGGATGATCCAAAACCATACCCGATTGAGAAGCGTAATCGACCAGCTCGGATTGGAGAAAATCAAGGGCAAACCCTATCCAGTACAGAAATTCGTCAATCCGGGCAAAGTGTCTCTCATTGGCGGCAGCCCCGGCGTCATCATCAAAATTCCCCAAAGCACGCAACTCCTGGAAGTCCAGGGGTATTCCCCTCAACCCGCTCAAGCAGTGGAGATTGCGAACCTGGTGGCGCAGCAGTTCATGGAATCGTTCACTATCATGTTGCAGGATGGGGCAAAGGAGATCCACGCGTTCATTCTCAACCAGATCCCCAAGGCAGGCCGGGAACTGGAAGACATTGAAAAAGAACTCTACCGCGCCCGCGCGGTCAACCACCTCGGAAACCTTTCGTATTACAGGGAGAAGCTCTTAACGAGCTTCGCGTCGCTTCAGGACAATCTGGATAGCGCCGAACGGGAACAGATCGAAGCTCAGAAAAAAATCAATCAAACCCTCGAGAAACTGAAATCGATACCGGAGTTCAGGGAATCCACGATTGCATACGAAGTCAACCCTCGGATCGATTACCTGAAGAAGAAGATCGCCGACTATGAAGCCGATGTGGCTGCCTCGGACACCAGGTTGACCGAAGAGCATCCCACCATGAAACAGTATCAATCGCGGCTGAAGGACCTCAAGAATCAGTTGCGTAGCGAAGTAAAAGAGACGTTCATGCAGCGTCAGCAATCACGCAATTCGTATTATGACACCTTGCTGCAGAACCTGGGGGATGCCGAGATCAATTCCGCCGTGCTCAAAGCCCGACAAAGCATTTACGAACAGCAACTTGCCGAACGAAGGAGCCAGTTGGACGACATAACCAATAAAGAACGGGAGATGGCCCCTCTTGAACGCCGTGTGGATGTTCTCAAGACTACCTATGCCAACCTGCTCAAGAGCGAGCAGGCGGTAAAGCTGGCGTGTGATGCTCCCCTGTCCAACGCCGAGATCGTGGAGTGGGCGAATCTGCCTGCCGAGGCTGATTTGATAAAGAAATACCGGTGGTTCCCCAAGCGCACCAAACTAGTCGTCATAGCAGCGATATTGAGTGTGTTTGCAGGAATTGGGATCATCCTCCTGCAGGAGTATCTGGACGATTCCATTTCCGATAGGAAGGCTGCTGAAGCTGAACTCGAGGTTCCCATACTCGCCGCCTTGCCGACACTGAAAGACATCCCGAAACCCTGCGCCTTTCCGGCAATCATGGATTCCGGCCCCTGGCTGGAGGGCATTGTACAACTGGAATTCATGCTGCTGCAGAACAAAGTGTTACCGGGCGTTCTCGGGATTACCAGTCCCGGGGCCGGCGAGGGTAAATCCCTGGTCCTGGCCAGCCTCGGACATCTTCTGTCTCAGGAGAAGTACCGTGTTTTGCTCGTCGACCTGAATATCCCACACCCGTGCCTCGAGGAACTCTTTCAACTGCCGCCAAGACCCGGCATATGCGACGTGCTGATGAGAGAGACTCATTCGCACGGCGAATGCATATACCCGGTGGGCCAGGGCGGATTGAGCCTGATACCCGTCGGGTCACCCGATGGGGCAATGTTGAAATACACGGGATACAGGTCCCTTGCAGGCGAGTTTGCATCACTGAAGTCGCAATATGACGTGGTTCTGATCGACCTCCCTCCAATGAGCAATGGAGGGGCTCCCGCTCTTGTCGGACTTGGAGGCCAGTCAATTATCGTAGTGGCGGACCGGAAGACGCCCAAAAGCGCTCTGGATAACACACTTCGTGAGATCGAGCGCTATCAGGGTCGTATCCAGGGGCTGGTTTTGAACCGGACCCCGGCGCCCGCAACCTCCCTCCTCAAAAGAAAGAGCGTTTAATCTCACGCCGGGGACGGGATGCCCATCAACGGACTTTTCTCAACCGAATGAAATCGATGGCGGGACCGGGCAGGTCATTGGACAACTCGACCGCGTCCCGCCCGTCCAATAGCCGTTCCTCCACGAGACTACCCATGTTCTTATCATCGACCCTGTATCTGTTCAACTGAACCTTTTCACTCCCCGAGAACGGCAACCCTTTGATTTGCAGCGAGTAGCGGGATGCCTCCCCAGTATACGCCACGGGATAAAGTGGAGGTTCGCCCTGCTCGGGATTTCCGCCGTAAAGCTTGAACCGGACAAAAGGGTAATTGCAGACCGCAATGTAAAGCTCACTGTTCTTCTCGTTCAGGCCCGCCAAAACGCTCATATTACGCTCCTGCCCGTTCGTGGAAACCACCACTGGATAATCGGCGAACGCGTTGATCCCGTCCATGGCATGGTAAGACGGCTTCATGGAATGGTTGTGGTCGACCAGGATGAAATCGGGCTCCCTGAACTCCCTCAGGGTTGTATTGATAGTGGAGCCGCCATATCGAACCCCGATATAGGCTCCATTGACGATCAACTGAATGAACGATGCAACATTATGAGCGGCAGCCCATGCGGTGTCGAAAGATGTCTCGTATTTCTGCGGGTAAGGCGTTGGAAGGTTCCATTCATTGTTTGCTACCAACGGTGTTCCGAAAGCGGGGCTGAGCCCGGAATACTGCCGCAGTTGCTCTCGCATCACCGCAATCGGCAGCCCGTAAGAGTAGTAAGGATCGATCCCATATCCATGAATCGCCAGGACATCCAACGGAAGAGACCGGCTTTTGCAATAGTCCAGGAAAGCGCCTATGAGCGGCTTCATATCCCGGTTGCGCACATTTATCGGCGGTGACGCAAAACCAGGGGCCACAATGAGAGCATTCGGCGCAACCTCTCTGACTGCGCTCACCCACAGTTCAAAAGTCTGAAAGAATTCCAGCGGGGTCCCCTGCCAGAAAACGGCATACTCCGGTTCATTTCCGAAGCGAAGGAGCTTTATATCTTTGCCCTGATTTCCAGCAAGCTTTCGCAAATCGCGCACTTGCTGCCTCACCTCGGCCTGGTACGCCTGTCGGTCGGCGGGCGCCTTATTGGCGACAAATGAGAGCATAACATCCATACCAAGCCGCAAGGACTCCTCCACCATGCTCGCAACATCCCCGAAGCTGTTGGCTGGACGCACTTCCCCTCCGGCTCTCCCCCCATGTGGAACAGGGTTCTCCCGGTACTGCAGAAGGACTTCGATGAGTCGAAACCCCGCTTGCTTATTGAGGTCGAGCCCCTTTTTGTCGTAAAACGGCCCGGAAGTAACGCCAAAAAGGTACTTGGAAATCTCGGGGATTTCCACTCGCCCGCAATCGATTTGCATCCGGACGGTATCGTCCTGCGCCGCATGAACGAGCAAACATGGGAAAAGCATTACGCAAACCGTCACGAAAACCACACCTTTAGGAAAATGCATATCTTCCTCCCTGTCAATCCGGAAGTGCCGGGTGCAATTAAAGCGCCGCTACGGATCATCGTAATAGGGTGCGGCTCTTTTGGAACGACGCAGATCGTTTTGCATGGTTCTCCCCCCATT
>CAYOVG010000250.1:0-10841 GCA_964407285.1 uncultured Syntrophobacteraceae bacterium | reverse complement strand
CCACCTGCCAAGGCGACGTTCCCTCCCGCGTAGAGATTTCCGCTTCCGTCCAGTGCAAGGGAAGAGACGGTGTCGCTCATGCCCGTGCCCACGGCGGACCATGAACTGCCGTTCCATAAGGCAATGTTGTCAGCCGATGATCCGCCGGCCGTGCTGAAGCTTCCTCCAGCATAGAGACTTCCACTTCCGAGCACTGCAAGAGCGTAGACCGTGCCGTCCATGCCCGCACCCAGGGCGGACCACGAACTGCCGTCCCACACGGCAATGCACTCGGCCGATACTCCGCCTGCCGTGCTGAAGTCTCCGCCCGCATAGAGATTTCCGCTTTCGTCCAATTCAAGGGAATAGACATAGCCGTTAATGCCGGAACCTAAAGCCGACCAGGTGGCGCCGTCCCATTTAGCGATATTGTATGCCGGTACCGCCCCCGCTGTTGTGAAGTATCCGCCGACATAGAGATTTCCGTTGGCGTCCAATGCAAGAGCGTATATAGTGCCGTTTACACCCGTATCCAGTGCCGACCATGTTGCGCCGTCCCATTTGGCGATGTAGTTTGTCGTGACTCCGCCGGCCGTGGTAAAGGCGCCTCCCGCATAGAGCTTACCGGTTCCGTCCACCGCAAAGGCGCGAACAGCGCCGTTCATCCCCGTACCCAGGGTAGACCACGAACTATCCTTCCACCTGGCAATGTAATTGACCGCGATTCCACCCGCCGAGGTGAATTCACCTCCCACGTAAAGGTTGCCGTCATGCACTCCAAACGCATTGGGAGTGGCGTTCGTTCCCGTTTGCATGGCCTCCCATGTACTGCCGTTCCATTTGGCGATGCGGCTTGCAGACGCCGCACCCGCCGTGGTGAACTCTCCTCCTGCGTAAATATTGGAGTCTATTGCCGCAAGGCAATGGACTTCCTGGTTCATCCCCGCGCCCATGGCGGACCACGCCCCGTTCCATTTGGCGATGCGATATGCCGACACTCCACCCGCCTGGCTGAACAGTCCACCGGCGTACAGGTTTCCGCCGGAATCTACCGCAAGGGCATTGACATTGTCGTTCATCCCCGTGCCCAGGGTATGCCAGGTGGAGCCGTCCCATTTGGCGATGTAGTTGGCTGACGTTCCACCCGCCGTGGTGAATGCTCCACCGGCAGCAATGTAGCCGCTGTCGGGCTTTGTAAGAGCGAAGACGGCGCCGTTCATCCCCGTGCCCAGGGTATGCCAGGTGGAGCCGTCCCATTTGGCGATGTAGTTGGCTGACGTTCCACCCGCCGTGGTGAATGCTCCCCCCGCGTACAAATTGCCGCCGTCCACCGTAAGAGCATTGACATTGCCGTTCATCCCCGTACCCAGGGCAGACCAGGACGAACCGTCCCATTTGGCGATGTAGTTGGCCGATTGTCCACCCGCCGTATCGAATCCTCCCCCCGCATACAGATTCCCGCCGGCGTCCACGGCAAGGGCGTACACGGTTCCGTTCATGCCCGTGTCCAGGCACGACCAACTGTGAGTGACGGGGTCCCACTTTGCAATATGATTAAGAACAGTCCCGTTTCCGGTGATCAATGCAAACTCCCCTCCCACGTACACTGAGCCGTCCGAACCTGTGGCGATCGCCTTGACGGAGCCGTTGATCTCGGATCTGAAGAAATCGGCGCTCCATGATGCATACGCATTCGACGTTGCGCCGAGCAGGAGCCCGACAAGCAGGATCAAGACCGCCGGACCGCGGAACTCGAATGGAAGCGTCAGGAGAGGCTCGGATCTTCTCCAGCGATTTCTCCACTCGGTATCGGTATCGGCATTCTTGCGTGAACCGGGATTGCCTTCATGGATATCGTGAACTTTTGCATGCAACATGCCTGTGGAGTAAATCAATTTCAGTCCTCCTCAGATTTGGTTGGACCCGGACAAACTCGGGAAACAATGAACACCCCCTACTTTACCACCATTCCCGAACGGCGGTATATATTATTTGATCGGTAAGTAGGACATTTTTCATTACAGGCATTGACAAAAGACCGCTGAAAAGAGTAAGTAAGCCCTTACTCCGAAGGCTTAAATAATTTCACCATGAAGGTGTGGCAAGCTGGAGGCCGAAGGGATAGATCGTCCGTTCGAGTCGGGACGCCGGTTGACGTCTCGGCGTGCGAAATAGCTGAATGTGAAGCAATCAATAGGGCCACGAACGCCCGGTGCGCGGCATGAATGCGGCGCGGCGGGTGTCGTGGCTCTTTTTTTTGATCCGAAGTCCGTGTAACACGAGCGGCTCCAATCACCAGAGAGCGTATGGGGTATCGCGAAGGAGGGGGAAATGAAGACGACGCACAGGTTGATCCGGTTACTTTTACTATATGCTCTGTTCATCTCGGGAACTATTCCATCCGGTTTACATTATTGCGGTGAGGTTCGCGCCGAAGAGAAGGCTCCGGCGGAATCCCGGTCCGAGTCATCGATGGAGTCCCCGCCCGGAGACTCCACTTACGGTATGGAGGGTATCGTCGTTGTGGCGCCGCCCGTTATCGAAGGCAACCGGGTCGACCGGCTGGGAAGCCAGGTAACCGTAATAACGGAAAAGCAGATAGAAGATCTCAATGCGCAGGACCTGCCTTCCGCATTGCGGAAAACCCCGGGCGTGGTGGTTTCGCACCACAATCCCATAGGAAGTTTCGGCGGAGGTGAAGGCGGCGCGGTCTTCATTCGGGGAATGGGAATATCGAGGCCGGGGGCCGAAATATCGGTCCTGGTCGATGGGATTCCCAAGTTCGTGAGCGTGTGGACCCATCCGCTCATGGATGTTCTGAGCGTGGACATAATAGACCGGATGCAGGTTTATAAAGGCGCACAGCCCGTCCTTTTCGGCAACATGGCCTTTGGCGCGGTGGACATCACAACGAAGAGGATGCGGGAGGACGGCTTTTTCACCAGTCTGGAGACGGCGGGGGGGTCCTTCAACACCTGGGTGGAAGTTGCCGAACACGGAGGCAAGATCGATGCGTTCGACTACTATCTGGTTCAGAGCTACCGGAGATCGGACGGTCATCGCGACAACGCCGATGGAGAGCTCCAGAACTACTTCGGGCGCATCGGCTGCCGGTTTGCGCCCAACTGGGATGCAAGCATCGTTTTCAACCGTACGGACAACCGGTCCAACGATCCGGGACCGGCTGACGGCTCATCGCCTCCGGATGGAACGTTCAAAACGAACGACTATCTCACCATAGCTACCCTCACCAATCATTTCGACAAGGCCGAAGGGTACGTGAAGCTATACAGCGCAAATGGACATATCGACTGGATCGATCAGTACAATACGAAGACGGGAAGAAACGACGAGGACACCATCACCGACTACGACACCTACGGCATCAGAACCCGCGAGACGCTCAGAATGTGGGAAGGGGGCGAAATCCTTCTGGGCATGGATCTCGACTTCATCAGCGGTGAGGTCGATGTTGTCTCGCCTCCCGGCGCTACGAGCCATTTCGACCGTACGACCTTCCGGATGTTCTCTCCCTATTTTGCGCTCAGCCAGTTGTTCGGATCGAAAGACGGTCTGTATGCGATTCCCTCCGCCGGCGTGCGGCACATCAATCACAGTGAATTCGAGGACGAGCCGGGCCCGCAGGTCGGCATCGTCGTTGGTTACCGGAACACGGAAATTCACGCATCCTATGCCCGAGGCATCAACTATCCCGGCATATTCGCGAAGGCGAACGACGAACTCTTCATGCCGGGAAACAACCGCTGGGCGCAACTGAGCGCCGAACTCGTCGATCACTACGAAGCCGGAATCAGCCATGAAGTGGGCGATTTGGTAAAGATGGACCTCACCTTCTTCCACGATGACGGCAAAGACCGGATCGTCGTTGCGACTCCTCCCCCCTTTCCGGCTACCTGGACGAACCTGGGATCGTTTACGCATCAGGGGGTCGAAGCCACCGTTACGATCACGCCGGTACGGGATCTGTCGCTGTTCGCAGGCGCCACCTACCTGGACAGCAACCCCGGCGACCTTCCTTACGCTCCGGAATGGAGCGCGAGCTTCGGCTTGAACTACCGGTTCCTGCGCCATTTTCAGGCAAGCTTCGATGCGAGTTATGTCGACGACCACTTCGTCACATCCCGTTCGCGCACGAGGAATGCAGTGAATGTCGATAGAGTGGACTCGTACTTCCTCCTGAACGCGAAGCTTACGTACGATGTCATGCTGCCCTGGGCCGAGGGCGTGCACGCTCAACTCTTCCTGGCCGGAGAAAATCTGACCGATACCGGCTACGAACAGAAAAAGGGATACCCCATGCCCGGAATCAACGGAATGGGCGGAATCAAAGTGTGGTTTTAGCGACATTGCATAGCGGAGGCTTTATATGAGACGTTTTCCTACCTACCTTGCGCTTTTCGTCGTCTTGCTCCACCTGTTTTTCGGAGCTCCGTGCCGGGCTCATGAGGAGCAGACCCCCGTCATCGTCGATACCGATATGGCCCTGGATGACATTCGGGCCATCGCCCTTATGTTGGGCTCCCGGCATGTTCAGGTAAAGGCGATCGTGACCTCGGACGGGGCATCTTCTCCAGAGAAGGGGCGTGAAAACCTGCGGAGCGTTTTGGAATTTCTTCAGAGAGACGAAATCCCGACGGGGGCGGGGAGGCTGCTGCCCGACGCCGCGCCGCCACCCTGGCGGGACGTTTCGGAAGCGATGGGGTGGTCCGACCTTCACGGTCAGACCGGTTCCGATCATCCGGATGCCGTTTCCATCATCAGCAAGGTCGTTTCCGAAAATGAGCAGGGGATGAGTTACATATGCCTCGGTCCGATGACCAACCTCGCGGATGTCCTGAAGCAAGACCCCGCGGCCCGGGACCGGATCAAAAGCGTTTTCTGCTATGGAACCTTGCCGGATGATCCCAACCCGGACTGGAACACCGCTCGTGACATGGATGCCGCAAGGGTCGTTTTCTCATCGGGAATTCCCGTATATGCGCTACGTCCGGCCGATGAGGATCTCCTGGAATTCGACGCCGCCATGACTGCGGAGGTTCAGAAGCTTGGCGCTCCGGCGGCGAAGCTTATCGCACTCCTTCATCGGGACGAGCGCGTGCGCAGACTTCTTGCCGAAGGCCACATGAAAGCCTGGGATGAATCGGTCGCCCTTTACCTGGACAATCCCGAGATCGGGAGCATGGAGAATGCGGGTGAAAAGGCTGGGAAGCATTCCGTCTACCGGCTTTGCAGTTGGGACAAGGGGGCGGCCCGCGCGGAGTACTTAGAGACCCTTGCGCGGTTCGGAGTCGGACAGATCGAGGAACGCATGCCCGTGGTTCTCGAGTCGTATCCCCTGCAGCCTTCTCGTTTTCAAGAGGATCTGCGTCCCTGGGTCCCGAAGATTGTCGCTCTCCACGGAGTCGAGGAGTGGAAAGCGACCGTCCTGACCAACGAACTCCACCGCCATCTGGGCATTTACTCCATTATAGGAGCGAAAATGGGGATACGGGCGCGTGAGATCCTGGGCGCTTCCCTCGACGAATTGAAGGTTGAAAGCCGGGCTGGTCTCAAGCCCCCATTCAGTTGCCTCAACGATGGCCTTCAAGTCGCCACGGGGGCAAGCCTGGGCAGGGGAACCATAACCGTCTCGGCCGGTGAAGCCGGCAGCCCTGCCGTGGAAGCGGTTTTCGTCAAAGGTGACGAAAGACTCCGCCTTCGTCTCAAGGATAGTGTGAAAGCACGGGTGGGGACTGATATCCGGAGCGCCGTCGAACGGTACGGAGACCTGACCCCGGAGTATTTCAAGGAGGTGAGAAGACTCTCCTTCCAGTACTGGGCCGATATGAAGCGGGAAGAGATTTTCGAGCAGCAATTCGAAACTCCGTGATCCGGGAACGAAGGGGGTACCGGCGTGGCGGTGATGCTTCCGGGTTTTCGGGAGCTTTTGCCGTTTCCCGCGCGTATCGCCAGGCTTGCGAACCGGCGGCGGATGGATGCGTGCTGCTGGAACCCCTTTCCCCTATGTAGGGGAAATCGGGAGGGATGTCGGAGTTCAAAACTGGAATCTATCGTTTTTCAAAGCATACTGCCTGATCTGCTCAGGATTTATCGGCGGGGTTACAGTCCCACCCGCCCTTGAGCAGGTGGCAGATTCCCGCAATTTTTTTCAGTTCGATGACAAAGGCGATGCCGGTCCCCGGCTGGTTGAGCTTACCGCCTTCAATGATCGCCGCAAGAACCTTATCTGTTATTTCCCTGGGGACGGCGGTCAGCACGATCTCCTTTTCCGGCTGGATGGGAATGCCAAGGAGCTTCTTTGTCTCATGGATACCCGTTCCCCGCCCGAAGAAAATAGTCCCCCCCTCAGCTCCTGCTTTCTTTGAAGCTTTCACAATGCTTTCGGAAAAGCCCCTGTTTACAACTGTAACTATTAGATCGTATTCACTTTGAGATTCCATAATCAGTTCCCTTTCCTGGCGGAATAGAGCAGCCCGAAACCCATCACCGACAGAATAGGCGCCAATGCAACCAAAGCTATCAGGCCGAAGCCGTCGAGAATGGGGCTTCGGTTCTCCATGACGGTAGCGACTCCGACCGCCATCGCCATGACGAAGGTTACCGTCATGGGGCCGGTGGCCACACCGCCGGCGTCAAAGGCTATCGAAATGAAGGTCGAATCGGTGAATTTGAGCATAACGAGCGCGATCAGATACCCAGGTATGATGATATAGTGGATGGGGATGCCGTAGATGATGCGCACCATCCCCAACGCTACGAAAAATGCCACTCCCAGCGCCAGGGCCGAAAGGATGGTTCTTCCCCGTATGGCTCCGCTGGATGCCTTCTCGACCTCATTGCTCAAGATGCGTACAGCCGGCTCCGCGATGGTGGCCACAAAACCGAGGCTGAACCCAATGGGTATCAGTATCCATCTATAGCTGACACTTCCAAGGATTTCACCCATTTTTGTCCCTGCAGGCAGGAAACCGACCTTGACTCCCTGAAGAAAGAGCACAAGGCCCAGAAATGATAAAGCCAGACCTTTTGCGAGGTTTACAATGAATTCTCGCGGGAGTCTCAAGAAGAAGAACTGGAAAACGGCAAATAGTATGGCCAGGGGACCCAATGCCGCCGCAACCTCCAGCAGGGTTTCTTCGATCTCCAGGATCTCCAGCAGTTCGCTCATCTATAGATTATCCCAAGTATCATGACTCCGAGAACGGGGCCCATGGAAGCAATTCCGACCAAACCGAAGCCATCGGCAATCGAAGATCTTCCACCCAGAACTGAAGCGGTTCCAATACCAAGAGCGAGTATGAAAGGTACTGTAACCGGACCCGTCGTCACTCCTCCCGCATCGAAAGCGATAGGCACAAAATTCGGGGGAGTGAAAAATGACAGTGAAAGTATCGCCAGGTACCCACCTCCAAGTATATAGGCAATGGGGATACCGAGGATGATTCGGAGCATCGCCAGGCACACAAAGATCCCTATTCCAAACGCCACGGTGAAGACGAGCAGGTTCTTGCCGATCTGCCCTTGAGAAACGATGTCAACTTGATGAGCGAGCACCCTGACGTCGGGTTCCGCAACGGTTACAACAAAACCGAGCAGGAAGGCTGTGACAAGGACGAGTGCCAATCCGGCTCTTTTGGGGAGTTCTCCACCGACCATCTCCCCCATGGGCAAAAGCCCGATCCTGACTCCCTGGAGGAAAAAAAAGAGCCCGAACATGACCAGCAAGGCCCCAATCAAAAAGCGGGCAAAGAGGACTGCCGGCATGTGGATAATCGATACCTGCAGGAGAACCACGACCGAAGTGATGGGAACCACCGCCAATAGAACTTCCATCAAACTTCTTTTTAGTTCGTTTGCCATGTAGTCCTCCCTAATGATTCATCGGCCACCGCTCTCGAATGACTCGAGGAAAAAGATGATACCCACTACCAGGCCTCTAATCCTCGTTAAGCCCAAATGCAACCCGCTCGATCCATTTTTAGCGTAACCTATACGTGATGGGGCGCCTGGATTGTGTACGGCTAATCATTTGGAGAATCCTGAATGTAAGCTCTAATTATCTTTCTCTACGGTAACCATCAGTCTTGCGCGGATACATACGGTATCTTCAAGAAAGCCTTTGTTTCCAGCCCTTACTTCGAGCCACACCGTTTGAACTCGGCCATCCTCATCCTGGATGAGTCCATCGATCAAGGACCATCTCCCTTTGTGCTCTTCTTCCGGATTCGCGGAAACAATCAAGACGGAATGGCTCACATAGGCGTAGCCCTTCTCTATATTGATTTGCGCACGATCAGCGTATTCGCTCTTCCCGAAAAATGCGGAATACGGATTGTGCGCGCTTGCTTCGATCATCTGAGTCTGCCGGCGGCCGGCCGGCGACTCAGTGGGTACGGCAAGAGTTAACAGGAATCCAAGCAAGATCCGCCATGCTTTCCGTTGTTGCATCCCACCTCCTTATAGTATAAACCTTACCGTCTCACCCGGTGATCGGGCATAAAAAAAGCCGCTGCCCACTATTGTCTCATGGACAGCGGCCCGACTATCCTGATGATCCTCTGGAAGAACGCATTCTTCCAGACCCCATTCGATGCTAATGACTCAAGGTTTTGGAGTCAAGAATCGAGTTCCTAAATGTCCTCAGGCCCCTTAGCCGGGACATCCGTATTTCCCCGCTTTTTGGTTTTGCCGATCAGCATTACAACCACGGGAATCAGCAAAACGGCTATAATCGCAACAATTTCTCCCAATGTTGCAGACATATTTCTATCCTCTCTTTCAATTTCAAAGGTATCCGCTTTGCCTGAAACCGGCGCTACGCAAGCCTCCCCTTCAACCCCGGTTGCGACCTAAACGAAGGAGGGTATGCCCACAGCGGCTCAGACTGTTTTATCAGGTTTTATTTCATGCTGAAGAGAGGATTGGGAGGAGCACGCACTTCAATCGCTGAACCCGCCAATGAAGCGGGAAAGCCTGCACGGGGCAGCCGAATCATGCGTGCGGGCGAAGGCGAAGTCAGTGGAAAATCGAAAGTGGAGATCGCTGCTGAATGTACGGCATGGGAAAAAGGATCTGTTGTCCGAGGACCGCTCGCTGAAATAATGGAAGCAAGCATGCGGTCTTGCATGACCAGGACATCGGGCCGGTTCCGAAACACGGAACAGCAGGCCTCGGGAGCGTGGAGAACACCTCCGATGCAGATCACGGGCAAAAGAACAAGAATTACCATTCGATTGCCGATCTTCCAGGTTTTCCCCTTTTTATGTCGTATCATAATAGCTTCCAACGATGTGTCCGAGTAGTGGCCGTTACCGCTCGCCCCCTGTCCTTTCGAGTTCAAATCGGCACGAGAACCTCTGAAGTCCTGCCTGTTCTGTCGCCTTCAAAAAATCCAGTGCTCCATAATTATTTACGAACACTTCAGTAATTTCAACCAGAATGTCTATTCAAATCCGGCTGCTGTGTTTCCTGACGGTCCGGCAGTCCGCTTTCCGGTAAATCCGTCATACCCGCAGCCGGTACATGTTTATCGGAATACCTATGAGTACACTAAGGCGTCAGGCAATAAATGATTATCCGGCTTCCTCGCCTGAAAGCGTCGCTGAATGCGTACAGGAACGCTGATAGGTCAACGAGAATGGACATTTTACTTCTGCCGAACGCCTAAAGCCGCGCCGCAAACAGAACGGCCCCTCCCGAAACGCCGCACCACGCCGACTAGCCGAGGACTTCCCTGCGGTCCGTGAGGTGGGCCATCTCTTCCTCCCGGTAGCGCTCCAGGTTCTCATGCAAAGAATCGCGGATTATCCTTGCCACCATCCTCGCAGAGTGTATTCTCGGCACAAAGACGAAATCCGCTCCCTGCCGGTAGAGATTCATGGCGGTCTGCAGGGTATTGGCGGTGACTATCACCCGCGCCTCCGGACAGATGCGCCTCGAGAGGCGCAGCAGTCTTTCATTGGTTGTGCCGCGCAGGATGGAGTCCGGGATGGAGCATACCAGCGTCCTGGCGCGATCGACGTGTGCGTGCATCAGTGTGTCCATACTGGAAATATCTCCATAGATGCACTCCACATCGCGTTTGTTGAGTTCGCAATGAACCAGGGGGTTGAAGTCGATAACCAGCACCTTTTCCGGTAGAGGGGCTCCATCCCTATCCCGCATGGACTCCATTTCGTGAAAGATCGAGCTTGCCTCCCTGAAAAATCCGAGAAAGACGATATCCTTCGGCTGTTCTGTTCGCTTCCCGGTAGAAGGCTGCTTATCGATATCTCTCACCCCGAGCCTCTCCAGGAGAGGGGCGATCCTTAACTGGATTTCGTGGTTATATTGCAGCAAGTAAGTCGAGGCAACAGAAGTGATGGCGAAGACGAAAGTCAAGATCCCCACCACCTCTGAATCAATGTGGTTGAAGCCGAGCCCTATGGATGCAATGACCAGGGAGAACTCGCTCATCTGCGAGAGGTTGATGGAAGGAACAAGGCTCGCCCTTAGTCCGTTCTTCATGAAATACAGAACGGGGAAAATGGAGAGAAACCGCGTTGCGATGAGAAAGAGCGAGGCCAGAACGGCATAGCCGAGGAGAGAGACGGTTGGAATGGGGATCTGGAGTCCCAGGCCGACGAAGAAGAGAGTCACGAAGAAGTCCCTTATGTTGATCACCTTGGCGATGACATCGATATTGTAAGGGAATGTGGAGAGGCTCACTCCGGCCACAAGCGCTCCCATTTCCTTCGAGAGTCCTATTTCGCCTGCAATACCGCTTATGAGAAAGCACCAGGCGATGGCGGTGACCAGAAGTAGCTCGGGAATCGTCGCAATGAAGGAAAAGACATGCGAGA
>CAYOVG010000249.1:10644-10867 GCA_964407285.1 uncultured Syntrophobacteraceae bacterium | reverse complement strand
ATTATGGTGCCCGCGAAACGAATCACCGAACCTCAAACGTGGAGGAGCAATGTTAAGCGAACTGCACGCCGAAATCGAGAAGCTCGTTCCCGTCCTCGAACAGGTGATCCTGCCCCAGATCCAGGAGTCCTTCACCGAAGTGGTCGGGAAATGCAAGGCCCTTTCGTACCGCAACAACTTCACCGCCGGGTGTGCTATCAGGAAGGACACGACTTACAGGCTA
>CAYOVG010000249.1:0-10634 GCA_964407285.1 uncultured Syntrophobacteraceae bacterium | reverse complement strand
TCAGCTAACGTCAAAGGAAAGTTGTTATTTATGCCTTGTCGTATCGCAACAACTTCACCTTCGGGTGTGCTTTCAGGACGGACCTGACCTACAGGCTAAAGGACAACGAGCGGCTGTTCGAGGGCGTATACTGGCTCTCACGCGTCAGGAATGCGCATGTGCTGGACTTTTTTCCGCTGAGGATCAGTTTCCACAGGGTCGATTCCAGGACGGGAATCCCCAAAGGTGGAATGTTCGCCAAACGGTCGGCCAGGGAATTTTTCCTCGGGCTGCCCCGGCAGATCCGATATGCCGTAATCAAAGGCGCCCCACGGTTCTATCCCGATCCCCCGCGAAACGTCATCCTGGGAATAGATGCGGACCCCGATTACGGGCTGAAGGAAGTGTTCGCCGGAGTGCTTTTGCCGTCGGAGCATGGGCCGTACGAATTCGAATACCCGCGGAAGTTCGTCATCTATTCTTCCGGCGATGCGGATATGATGGAACCGGTGGTTCCGGAGCGCGATGCTTCTCCGGTCGTGTTGCTGAACGAGAAGCTGGACGAGACGGCGTTGCCGCCGCAGGAGGAAGAACCCGGGACCATGGTGAGTCTGAATGATCGCGGGCACGGTAAAAGGCGGAAAGCGGACGGCGAAAAATGATAATGCACGGCGATTCACCTCAATACGCTCTCGATCGCTTCGACCCGCAACGGGTGACCTTCGCCCGCGAACTGAGAGCAATGACCAAGAAGGAACTCGCCCAGCGCATAGGGAAGACCCCCAGCGCCATATCCCAGGTCGAGAAAGGAATTATCCGGCCCGACCTGGAGACTTTCGTACAGATTTCCATGGCCCTTCGGGTGCCGACGACCTTCTTCATGTTCGTGGAAAGCGATCTCCATCGGCGGCCCATCGATCTCAATACCTGCCACTTCAGGGCCAGGAGGGCTACTTCACTCGCGTTGAAGAAGCAAAGCGCCCGCAAGGGGGATGTCTTCATCGATCTGATCGAAATCCTGGAGAGGAAGGGGGTGGTATTCCCCGTGGAGGCGGTATCGGCGTTCAACTGCGCGGCGGAGACCCCGGACGAGATAGAGCGCGCGGCGGAGGATTTGAGGCGACACTGGGGAATGGGGTTGGGGCCGATTCCGAACATCGTCAAGCTCGTCGAGGGCAAAGGCGTTATCGTCCTCCCGCTCTACAGGTCGTGCGCCGACGTCGATGCGTATTCCACGTGGAGGGGGAACCGCCCCTGCATCCTGATGGCCATGAGCAAGACGGCGAGCCGCGCCCGTTTCGATGTGGCTCACGAAGTGGCCCATCTCGTCTTGCACGAGGACACGCCGACCGGAGACATGGTGACGGAGAGGCAGGCGCACCGCTTCGCGGCGGCATTTCTTGCGCCTCGTGAGAGCTTTCTTCGCGAGTGTCCGAGGAGTTGGAGTTTCGAGGCTTTCAAGAAGCTCAAGTTCAGGTGGAAGATGGCGATCAGCGCGCTCCTCTACCGTGCGCGGGAACTCGGGCGCCTGTCCGCGTCCACCTACCAGCGGGCGATGATCCAGATGTCGCATATGCGCACGGACGAGGGACCGGAATGGGAAATGGAGCGACCCACGCTGATCGAGCAGGCGCTCGAACTCCTGCATGACCGTACATCCCTTTCCGAACTTGCGGCGGAACTGAAGATTTATTCGTCGGAACTCGAGGAATTGTTGGGACAGTGCGTGTCCGAATCCTTGCTGGACAAGCTGGACAAACGGCCCCAAGATGGCGAAGCCAGGGTTGTTCGCCTCCGTGATGCCGCCGAATGATATCAATTGATGGAAGAACCGACCGGTACACATAAAGACCTAATGAATGTACGGGAGTTAACCCGTTTCCCCGGAAGCCGCTGAGGAGAGAGAAGGGAACCCGCCGGTTGAAGCAATCCGATGATTTCGACACTCCGTGGAAGGATGCGTTGAACGGATCGGTATCAAGAAGGGAATCCGGCGGGGCGAACGCAGAGGCATAACCATGGTGCCGTTCGGTTCTTCGTTTTGTGCATCTTTCCGCGTGGGCGGGCAGCGCCGCTTCCGGAAAACCCGAAGCGGCGCTGCCGCATGGCGGCGTAGCGGGGCTTCGCTCGCCGGTGAGAGAGAAATAACAATTCCGTTCGATCTTCAAGACACCTGAACATCCTGGAATTCTTCACCAGCCGTCTTTCCCCTCCAGGCTGGAACAATTTCGTGACATTTTTGTAGAAGTAAGGTATCCTAATGATCGGCATATATCAGGAAAATGGCGGGGAATATATAAATGGCTGAAAAATATAGCTATGTTGAGTTGAGGGCGTTGCACCAGATCGCCCGGATCATCTCGCGTCCCGACGAACTGAGAGTTCAGCTCCAGCAGACCCTGGATGTTCTCAGCACGTGGCTCGGGATGGAACGGGGCATGATTTCCATCCTGGACCTCATGACGGGGGAGGCTTACCTGGATGTGGCCCGAGGGGTGGACGTGGAGGAAGGCAAAATTTCATACCAGCCGGGTGAAGGGATCACCGGCAAGGTGGCTCAGACGGGCCGGCCCATGGCCATAGCCGATCTCGGCAATGAAACCCACTTTCTGGACCGCACGGGAGCCCGCAAAGCGCTCAACCGCGGCGAGTTGGCGTTTCTTTGCGTTCCCATCTTCTACCAGAACCGGGTGGTGGGCGTGCTGTCGGCGGATAAGCTGGCGCACCTGGTCGAACACATGGACCAGGAAGTGGATATGCTGGTCGCGGTCGCCGAACTCCTCGGCAAGGTGGTTCATTTTCGGGCCGTCGAAGAGGAGAACCGCCGCCTCCGCGGCATGCTCGCCGAAGCCAGACGGCCCAAGACGGCCATCATCGGCCGGTCCAAGGTCATCGAGGAGGTTTTGCGCCTCGTCGACCAGGTGGCCGACACCAACACTACCGTCCTGATTCACGGGGAGACGGGAACCGGAAAAGAACTCGTGGCCAGGGCCATCCATGAGAACAGCCGCCGCCACAAGCGACCCCTCGTGCAAGTCAACTGCGCCGCCATGCCCGACACGCTTCTCGAAAGCGAACTCTTCGGCCATGACAAAGGGGCGTTTACCGGCGCTATCACCCGCAGGCGAGGGCACTTCGAAGAGGCGCAGGGCGGCACCATATTCCTGGACGAAGTGGGAGAGCTTTCCCCAATTGCTCAGGCGAAACTGCTCCGGGTGCTCCAGGAGCGCGAATTTCAGCCCCTCGGCTCATCCCGCACGGTCAAGGTCGATGTCCGGGTCATCGCCGCCACCAACAAAGACCTGGAAAAGGAAGTCGCCAACGGGGTGTTCCGCTCCGACCTCTACTACAGACTGAACGTCTTTCCGATCTTCCTGCCTCCTCTGAGAGAACGGGGGTCCGACATCCTGCTCCTGGCCGATTACTTCGTCATGCGCTACGCACGGGAATTCACCAAGGGCGTGAAAAGGATCTCGACTACCGCCATCGATATGCTCATGTCCTACCACTGGCCGGGCAATGTGCGGGAGCTGGAGAACTGCGTCGAGCGCGCGGTCCTGCTGGCCGGAGGCGAGGCCATAGAAGCGCGCCACCTTCCTCCCACATTACAGATGAAGACCGAGGAGACGAAGGACCGCAACCGGGGCAAGATGGAAGTGCTGCTGAATGCGTTCGAGCGGGACCTCATCACCGATGCCCTGAAAGACGCCCGCGGCAACCAGTCCCAGGCCGCTCGCCTTCTCGGCACCACCAAGCGGGTCGTTCAGTACAAGGTCTGCAAGTACGGAATCGATCCAAGGCGTTTCCGCGCCAAGAACCCTTCATGACGGAGCACGGCCTGCTTCGGGAATTCTGGAATGTATTTTGCTCATTCGACTTAACGGCATTTCGAGCGAGTCGAGGGATTGGCCTGTTGCTTCCCGAAGAGTCTTCCGCTATTCCCGGGGGCAAGTTGGCGCAACATTTGAAAGGTCCGTTTAACTGAGGATCAGCCTGATTTTCTCCGGTTACTCCGCTTTTCTTCAATGCACCCCGGGTGCTGGAGCCGGGAGTGACGTGTACAGAACAGTAATTTCGGCTTGTGTTCTGATCGTAACCGGCTTTTGCTCGAATGTTCTACCAGGCTGTCAGGGTTTGTTTTTTCCGGTTGCCGTTCCCCCGGCTGAACCCTGAAGAGCGCTTCATGGCCGTGGGAACTCACAAATTCAAACGTGATAAGGCGCTACGTTCATACGCCGTAAGGAGGAGAAAGGATGAAGAAAATTGAAGCAATCATAAAGCCGTTCAAGCTCGATGACGTGAAGGAAAAGATGGCCGCGGTAGGCGTGAAGGGGATGACGGTTACCGAGGTGCGGGGGTTCGGACGCCAGAAGGGACATACCGAGATCTACCGGGGGGCGGAGTACGTGGTGGACTTTTTGCCTAAGATCAAGATAGAGGCCGTAGTTCCCGACGAGATCGTGCCCGAGGTTGTCGAGGCCATCTGCCAGGCCGCTCGTACCGGCAAGATCGGCGACGGCAAGGTGTTCGTGGTGCCCGTCGAGGAATGCGTTCGAATCCGTACGGGCGAGACGGGAGAGCAGGCTTTATAATACAGCGTTCGGAGTTCGGAAATCGGAGGTCGGAATGCCGGAATACCGAGTACCGGCTTCCGGCCTTCGATCCCCGCCCGGGTGCGCGGTCGCCCGAACTTTTGGAAGTGAGTCGTCATGACGGTCAACCAGAATCTTTCTTCTTTGTCGAATCGATTGAAAGAACTCCGGCAAGATTTCATGGACACGTGCCGGAACGATGTTCCGGGGCTGCTGGGCGCCCGTACGTATGCAGACAATTTTCTGAAGGCGTTCCAGAAGGCCTTTGCCCAGGATCGTACCCCCAGGGAGGATTGGGCGCTGGTGGCGGTCGGAGGATTCGGCAGGTGCGATCTGAGTTTCGCGTCCGACCTGGATCTTCTTTTTCTCTACCACCGTCGTCTGCCCCAGGTTTTTCAGGATGTGATACGGGAAGTCATCTACAACCTGTGGGATGCCGGTTTCGAGGTAGGGCACGTCACGTCTTCGCTCTCCGGAGTGAACACTCTCGTGCAGGAGGATTTTTCGGTCCTGACCACCTACCTGGAAACGCGGTTCATCGCCGGCGACATCGCATTCTACGAGAACTGGCGCGACTCGTTCCTCAAAAGTTTCGGAAACCAGAGACGGAAGAAATTCCTTCAGAACCTCATCACGTATCGTAATTCCAGGCTGGAGCAGTACGGTGAAAGCCCCTACCTGCTGGAGCCCCATGTGAAGGAAGGCGTCGGCGGGCTGAGGGACGTGCACACTCTGCTCTGGGCCGGTAGCGTCTTCCTGCGCTCGTCCTCCTTCGCCGACATGGTCCGAAACGACTGGCTCACCCCCGACGAGGAGCGGTGGCTCGAGCAGGCGCACGATTTTCTATGGCGCGTGCGTCTCCAACTGCACCAGTTGAACGGCAGGCGGCAGGACCAGTTGCTCTTTCCCGAACAGGAGCAGGTGGCGCAACGCCTGGGTTTTCTGAACGGGAGCCAGGGGTCCGCCGAAGAAGCCTTCATGCGCCTGTACTATCGTTATACCGCCCGTATCCGGCGCACGACCACTTTCTTCCTGGAACGGATGGAGGCCGCCCAGAAATCGCCGCTCAGAAACATACTGAAGAAGAAAGTGTTTCCGGGGCCGTTCCAGCTCGAAGGGCGGTACCTCTATTTCATGGAGCCGGAATGGCTGCACAAGGACATCCGGCTTCTCATGCGCTTTTTCTGGCAGGCCGCGCGCTCCGGCGCTCACCTGCACCATCAGACGGGGCAGATCATCCGCGAGCACCTCAAAAGCTTTACCGAGGAGGCCGGGAGGGACCCGGAGGTGGTGAAGCAGTTCTTCGAAATCCTGCTGCACCCGCAGCAGTCCTTCAGCGTTCTCAAGATGATGATGGAAATCGGGTTCCTGGAGGTCTTCATCCCCGAGTTTGCGGCCGTACGCTATAAGGCCCAGTATGACGTGTACCACCTCTACACCGTGGACGAGCACCTCCTGCGCGCCGTAAATGAACTTCATAAGTTGGAGAACACGGAGAGAGACGCCGAATTCGGACCGGGGCTGAGCGACATTTTTGTGCAGGTCGAAAACCGGCGTGTTCTCTACCTTTCGGTTTTGTTGCACGACATCGGCAAGGGGCGGGGGAAGAACCACTCCGTGACGGGGGCCGCCATGGTGCGGACGATAGGCGAGCGCATGGGGCTTACGGCCGAGGAAGTGGACCTCATGAGTTACCTGGTCGAGAACCACCTGGCTCTGTATGAAACGGCCCTCAAGCGGGATCTGAGCGAGGAGAAGCCCATCCTTACCTGCGCCATGCAGATCAAGGACAGGGAACGCCTGCGCCTTCTCTATCTCCTGAGCATCGCGGATTCCCGCGCCACGGGGCCGGGAGCGTGGAATACATGGAAGGCGTCCCTGTTGCGCGAACTGTACGTCAAGGTGGACCACCTGCTCCTCCATGGGGAATGGAAGGGCGAAGATATCGAAGCCCGGTCCAGGGACGTTCAATCCCAGGTGCTCGCCCTGGCCGCCGGCAACGGCGCGACTAAGGAAGACGTCGCCTCGTGGCTCGATTCCGTATCATTGAGGTACCTGTTCTCGCAAGCCCCCCGGGCCATACTCCAGCACTATCACATGGAACGGAACCTTGACCGGGAACAGCTCGTGTTGGACGCCCGGCCCGGAGAGGGAGAGATGTGGCAGATCACCGTGGCGACACGGGACCGCCCCGGTCTCTTCGCTCAGATCACAGGGGTGCTGTGGGCCTACGGGCTGAATATTCTATCCGCCGATATCTTCACTCGCCTGACGGGCGTCGCTTTGGACGTGCTCATGGTGGAAAGGGTTCCCGACCCCCTCAATGCCGACCGCCTGTGGGAGAGGGTCAAAAGGGACCTGCTCGGTACCCTGTCGGACAGAGATGCCCTGGACAAACTGCTGGCCGACCGGCGAAAACCGACCATTCTCCAGCGCAAGTACGTGCCCCGCAGGGACGATCGCGTGTTGATGAACGAGGAAGCATCGGATTTCTATACCATCATCGAGGTCTACACGTGGGACCGGCCCGGTGTTCTGCATACGATCACCAATACGCTCTTCAACCTGGGGATAACCATTCAACTGGCCAGGATTTCGACTCCGGGCGCGCAGGTTGCCGATGTGTTCTATGTGACGGACCTGGACGGCAACAAACTCATGAGCGAAGCCGTTCACGACAAGGTGCGCCTGGAATTGCTGAAGGCCCTGTCTCTTTGCATTTGATAACGAGTTCCCTGATCGCGGCGCCTTCCCGGATGCACTTTTCCGTGCGGCCGCGGTTTTCCGGCGCGTCTGCCCGGCCCGGCGTCGCTGTGCCGACGCCCCTGTCGCGGGTGGAGGCCGAAACCGTACGGGTCGGTTATGTGGCGGGAATTGTGGAACTGCTCCTTTGTTGTGAAGTCGGGTTGGGAAGTACAATTTTGTATAACTGGTTCCGTAAGACCCCGAATGCCCCTGATTGCGCATTGTGCAAGGGTTTGCGCTCTCAGGAGAAGCTTGGGAAAGGGGTTTTGGTGAGCGTAAATCCGGAAGGATGTACATTTTTGTTCTTTTTCGCCGTTCTACCTTGTTTCGCATTTCGATATGGGAGTGAAATGAACGGGCTTTGCGGTGTAATTTATTGAAATTTAAGCTGGAATCTCTAGTCGGCCGGAGTTGGCAAGCAAATTGCCTACAGCACATATGTCTAACTGACTCTGAGAATGCTAATAACTCCAATATCAACTTTCATCGGGAGGATTCTGATGACCCCAAAAGAAGTACTTGCGTTTGCCAAAGAACAAGGCGCCAAAATGGTTGACTTCAAATTTATGGACTTCCCCGGAATGTGGCAGCATTTCAGCGTGCCCATCAGCGAACTGGGCGAGTCCGATTTCGAAAACGGTTACGGCTTCGACGGGTCCAGTATCCGTGGCTGGCAGCCCATCGATGCCAGTGACATGCTGGTCATCCCCGATCCCGACACCGCGGTGATGGACCCTTTCATGGCTGTTCCCACACTGACCATGATCTGCAACATCGCGGACCCCATCACCAAGGAAAGATACAGCCGCGACCCTCGCTACATCGCCCATAAGGCTACCGAATACCTGAAGTTCACCGGTATCGGCGACATGGTCTACATCGGTCCCGAAGCCGAATTCTTCATCTTCGACGACATCCGCTATGGAGCGTCGGCCAACTTCTGCTACCATTACATCGATTCCGTGGAAGGCATCTGGAACAGCGGGCGCGAAGAGTGTCCGAACCTGGGCTACAAGCCTCGCCACAAGGAAGGTTACTTCCCCGTTCCTCCCACCGACACCCAGCAGGACATTCGTACCGAGATGATTCTGCTCATGCAGGAAGTGGGACTCGCCATGGAATGCCAGCATCACGAAGTGGCCACCGCCGGCCAGGCCGAAATCGACATGAAGGCCGCTCCGCTGGTAAAGATGGCCGACAGCCTGATGTGGTACAAGTACATCATCAAGAACGTGGCCCGCCGCCATGGCAAGACGGTTACCTTCATGCCCAAGCCGCTCTTCGGTGACAACGGCTCGGGTATGCATACCCACATCAGCATATGGAAAGACGGCCAGCCGCTGTTCGCCGGCGACAAGTACGCCGGACTGAGCGAGATGGCGCTTCACGGCGCCGGCGGCATCCTGAAGCACGCCAGGGCTCTTTGCGCCATCACGAACCCGACGACGAACTCGTACAAGCGACTCGTGCCCGGCTACGAAGCTCCGGTGAACCTGGCGTACTCCAGCCGTAACCGCAGCGCCGCGATTCGTATCCCGATGTACTCCGCCAATCCCAAGCTGAAGCGGCTCGAATTCCGTACGCCGGACCCGTCCTGCAACGGTTACCTGGCGTTCAGCGCTATTCTGATGGCGGTTCTGGACGGTATCGAAAACCGGATCGATCCGGGGCAGCCGCTGGATCGCGACATTTACTCCATGAGCCCCGAAGAGTTGGCTTCCGTACCTTCGGCCCCCGGCTCCCTGGATGAAGCTCTCAACGCTCTCGAAGCGGACCATGAGTTCCTCATGAAGGGTGGAGTGTTCACGGAAGACGCCATCATGAAGTGGCTTGAATACAAGCGCGAGAACGAAGTCGATCCCGTCCGTTTGCGCCCGCATCCGTACGAGTTCATGCTGTACTTCGACATTTAGCAGGAGCTTGATGGGCGGTGTTCGATGCCCCATCGGATTTGACTGCGGCCGGAGGTCGAATATCGGAATGCGGGGATTTTCCCTCCGTTCCGGTATCCGGCTTCCGGTCGTCTTTTTTCGCGGCGGCGCAACCCCGTTTGCCCGAACTTGCGGCAGTTTCCCGCAAATATCCTCGTGCGAAGGTTCCCTCTCGCCAAAACCGGTGTTTGTCCCCCCGGTTTCTCTGCTCGATTCATTTTTTCCCCGATCGAAGGATGATGCTTGCAATCCACATTCAATGTTTCTAATTTTATGGCGACCGGGCTGTTATAATTAAAATGCAGGAATATTTCCGGCGAGGATCGCCGGCGGGGCCGGAAAGCCGTGTGGCCCCGCCGGTAGCGGGTTTGTTGCCCGCGATGCGCGAGCCGTGAGTTTCAACTTCTTCTGCCCGGATTGGTGAGCCAAAATACGATGGGACGAAGCTGGATACATGTACAAGTGGCGTGTGCGCCTGAAATAGCGGACGATCTGGCTGCGCAGGTTGCGGATGAATTTGGAATCGGTGTCGAAGTGTCCTCGCCGGGTGTACAATTGTATTTGGAGCGGGAACATCTGGCGGCGGACTGGGAGCAGAAATTGGAGGAAATACTGGAGAGCTTTCGCCGACTTCCCGATGCGGGCAGTCTGGCCTGCAGCCATTCCAGTTTTGCCGAAGAAGACTGGGCGGAGCGGTGGAAGGTCCATTTCAAGCCTCTGCGCGTAGGGCGCAACTTCATTGTTGCTCCGACGTGGGAGGAGGTCGATGCGGGGCCGGGGGACAGAGTCATCTGGATGAACCCCGGGCGGGCGTTCGGGACGGGCCACCACGAATCCACCCGGCTGTGCCTGGAGTGGATAGAGAAATCCGGAACGGCGCACATGAACGCCCGGCGAGGCGCGGGCGCCGGCCTGCCTCCCGCCGCTCCGCGTTCCCTTCTGGATGTGGGGACGGGATCGGGAATCCTGGTCATAGGAGCGGTTCTCGTGGGATTCGAACCCGTCGTCGGAGTGGACGTGGACCCGGAAGCCATCGAAGTGGCCGTGGAGGATGTCGAATTGAATAAGATGGCTGCAAAGGTTCGCCTGATGGTCGGGTCGGCCTCCGATGTCGCGGATCGATTCGATGTCGTAATTGCAAACATCCAGGCGTTTCCTCTCGTTGATATGGCTCCCGTTTTGAGGGGCAGGCTGAAGGAGACGGGAACACTCGTTTTGAGCGGCATTCTGACCATTCAAAAAGAGATGGTCGAATCTGCGTATGCCGGGGAAAACCTCGGGCTGGTCGATACACAGATCGACGGTGAGTGGTGCCTGCTGGTGTTTGAGCGCTGAGGCGGGTTGCGGGTTGCGGGTTGCGGGTTGCGGGTTGCGGGTTGCGGGTTGC
>CAYOVG010000248.1:0-10963 GCA_964407285.1 uncultured Syntrophobacteraceae bacterium | reverse complement strand
GAAGCCGGGGCTTGCGAAGCCAAGGCTTGCGAAGCCGGGGCTTGCGGTTGAGGAACGGAACGGGATTCAAGATCCGCCGCTTCGTGCTTGACCGGTCGTTCCGGCGGTTTGTCCCGCCGGTCGGTGGATTCCGCCGTAGCGGGCGAGGTTTCAGGCGGGGCTGGGGACGCCGGCGGCGCCGGTTGGGCCTGTGCCGGGGATGCCGGCGCGGCGGGGGGAGCAGGTGCGTGAGCCGTGGCGGCGCGCGGCGCGGACGCCGTTTGCACGGGCGCGGGGGCCGGAGTTTCGGGCGCGGGCGGCGGAGGCGGCTTATTCCCCCGAACATCCACGACCACTCGAAAGGGATTGACCATGAAAAAGGCTTTGTAGCTTTCGAGAGACCGGGTGTCCAGCACCACGCGCACCTTTGTGGGGGTATTCTGCCCGATCCGGATTCTTTGCAGGAACCCGCCCTTGACGGGAATGCCGCGGGCAAGTCCGGGGCCGAGCAGGCAGTTTTCGATATCGATGTAGACCCTCTCGGGAAGCTGCTCCACGGGGTCGGGGGGGAGGGTGTGGTCTTCGAAAGCGGCGGGACCATCGAGGTACAGTACGACACGGGTGTAGTCCTGGGTGGACCACTGGTTGACTTTCATCAGCCGGCCGGGAGGCAGACCCGCCGGCAGATGGGCTGGACCGCCGGTCGAGACCGCCTGCACTCGGGATACGTTCTGCCGCGGTTGCTGCTGCGCCTGCTGAGCGGGCTGCGGCTCCTGCGCCGGTTGCACGGATGGCGGCTGTTGCGCCGGTTGTGCGGGTTCCGCCGGTTGTACCTGCGAGGATTGCTGCAATGCGCCGGCCTCCGCGGGCGGCTTTTCATCGGCTCCCGGTGGTGATGTGGGGGGCGCGGATGCCGCCGGCTGCGTTTCCGCATCGCTTCCGCCTTCCCTTTCCCGGGCCGCATCGCTTTGCCCGGCAAGAACGGAGGCGCGAAATCCTGCAGGTCCCCGCAGTTCGCTACGGGGATGGTCTCGCGTTATCGTTTGAAAAGCGCCGATGGCGGCCCGGCGGTCCTGGTTGTCCCGGTAGATTTCGTACAGACGCTGATAGCTCAGCCCCAGGAGAAAGGCGCACCTGTCGGCAAATTCCCTGTCGGCATCCGCCCGCGCCACTTCCCGGATCTGCTCTATGCACCGGTCCCAGGCTTCCCTCGTTTGTTCTTCGCGAGGAGCGCGAAGGAGCGCGTTGCACCGGGACCGAGCGCTCTTATACAACTCCGCCGGGGTCTGCGCCGAAACGACGCCGCACGTCCCGCACAGCAGGATGCCCGCCAGGGAAAGCGCCAGACAAATGTATATGGATAACCGGCGAAAGGGTTTCATCCGAGTCCTGATGAGTTCTTGAGGTTTCTCGTGTGCGGAGGTCGGAAATCGGAAGTCGGTGGTCGGAAATCGGTGATCGGAGAAATCCGTTCCGACCTCCGGCATCAGCCCCCCGATCTCTGATCTCCGACTTCCGACATCCGTTCGTTCCCTCTGTGGTCTCCGCGCCTTCTCCATGGTCTCCGTGGTTTTTACGCCACCACCCGCGAAATGGCTCAATCTCTGGTCTGGTGGTTTTTACGCCACTCCACGCGCGAAATGGTTTGACCATCTGCTTGTGGTTTTCACACTCCACCCGCGAAATGGTCTGAACTCCCGAGAGCATCATTCCGGTTCCGCATCGGCGCTTACGGGATCAACCACGGGATGGCTCGCCGGACGGCGCTCCCTTTCCTTCATGCGGATCTGTTCCTTGAGCGCGTAAAGGGCCTGCAGTGCCGCAACGGGTGAGAGGTTGTCCAGGTCCAGGCCAAGAATCCGGTCCTTGAGCCATTCGAGGGAGGGTTGGAACAGGCTGAGCTGCATGCCGGCTTCCGTCTCCTTCTGCCCTTTGGTCCGTTTTCTGCCGGTTCCCGCCGAGCAGGCGGCAATCCCCCCGCTTTCGAGTTGAGCCAGGATCTCCCGAGCCCTGTCGATAACTTCCCGGGGCAGGCCCGCCAGCCTCGCCACCTGGATGCCGTAGCTCTTGCCGGCGCCGCCTGAAACGAGCTTGTGGAAAAAGATGATCTCGTTTTGCCATTCCCTGACCGCAACGTTGAAGTTCTTTACGCGGGGATATCTGTGCGCCAGTTCGGTCAACTCGTGGTAGTGAGTAGCAAAGAGTGTCTTTATACCCTTATCTTCGAAATTATGCAAATATTCCGCTACGGCCCGCGCGATGCTCATGCCGTCGAAAGTGCTCGTGCCCCTGCCGATTTCATCCAGTATGATGAGGCTTTTCGTCGAGGCCTGGTGGAGAATGTAGGCGCTCTCCTGCATTTCCACCATGAACGTGGAGCGCCCCCGCGCCAGGTCGTCCGCCGCCCCCACGCGGGTAAAAATACGGTCGACCAGGCCTATCACAGCTTCGGCGGCGGGGACGAAACTTCCCACCTGGGCCATGAGCACGATGAGGGCGGCCTGGCGCAGGATGGTAGATTTCCCGGCCATATTGGGGCCGGTAATGATGAGCACCTGCCGGCTCTCGTCGTCCATGTCCAGATCGTTGGGAACGAAAGTCCCCGGTTCGAGGAATTTTTCGATGACCGGGTGGCGCCCGTCCCGGATGAGAATGGAACCGCTCTCATCCAGCACGGGGCGGCAGTAGTCGTTTCGGACGGCCGTCTCCGCCAGCGCCGCCAGGACGTCCACCTCGGCGACCGCTCCCGCCGTCGCCTGGATGCGGGCGCTCTCCCTCGCCACGGCCCTGCGCAACTCGCCGAAAATCTGTTGCTCCAGTTCGAGCCGCTTTTCGTCGGCTTCGAGCACCTGGGTCTCGAACGTCTTCAGTTCCTCCGTGATGAAGCGCTCCGCGTTCACCAGGGTCTGCTTGCGCATGTAGTCGGAGGGAACGGAGTTCAGGTTGGCCTTGGAAATCTCGATGTAGTAGCCGAAGACCTTGTTGTAGCGCACCTTGAGGGAAGATATGCCGGTCCGGCGGCGCTCTCCCGTTTCGTACTCCGCCATCCAGCTCTTGGCGTCGCGGCCGAGACGCACGTAATGGTCCAGGTCGGCATTGACTCCGGCGCGGATCACTCCGCCCGCGTTGAGATTGGGGGGCGGGTCGTCCACGAGCGTGGATTCGATCCCGTCCGCAACGTCCTCGAGATTATCCCACGCACCGGCCAGTTCCACGAACCGCCTGCTCGCACACCTGGAAACGAAGCCTCCCAGGTCAGGCAGCACCCGAAGCGACGCCTTGAGCGTCACCATGTCGCGGGGAGTGGCCGTTCCCGTGCTGATCCGGCCGTTCAGCCTCTCCAGGTCGTAGATCGATCCGAGGCGCTCCAGGATATCGGCCCGGAGCGCCCCCTGTTCGGTGAGTTCCCCGACGGCCTGCTGGCGTATCCGGATCTTGTTGATGTCGAGCAGCGGGTAGCGCAGCCATTGCTGGAGCTTTCGGCCCCCCATGGCCGTCCGGGTCTCGTCCAGGATGGACAGGAGCGAGCCCTTGCGGCCCTGAAAGCTGGTGGACTGGAAGATCTCCAGGTTGCGAAGCGTTGCTTCGTCCAGGATCATGTAGTCGGAACGGGAATACGGGACGAGCTTGCGGACGTGGTTGCACGCGCCGAGCTTGTTGGCTTTCGCGTAGTAGAGGATGGCTCCGGCCGCCTGGATGCCGGGATTCATTCCGTGGACGCCGAACCCCTCCAGGGAGTGGACTTCGAAGTGCTCCACCAGCCTTTCTTCCGCGCGGCGCCTGTCGTAGGCGTCCGAATCCAGCCGCGTGACGGTGGCCCCGAGCCGGTGTTTGATCCTGTCCTCCCACAGCCGGTCGCCCCCTTCGGGCATAAGCACCTCCCTGGGCATGACACGCGTCAGCTCCTCGAACAGCGCCTCTCCCGATTCGATTTCGACCACCTTGTAGTCCGCGGTCGATATATCAAGGTACGCCAGGCCGTACTTGTTCTTCGCATACGCCAGCGAGGCGATATAATTGGGCTGTTTGGCGTACAGGTTCTGACTTTCCAGGATGAGTCCGGGGGTTATCACCCGCGTCACTTCACGCCTGACCAGCCCCCTGGCCTTCTTCGGGTCTTCCACCTGGTCGCAGATGGCCACCTTGTGGTTTGCCGCAATCAGTTTGGCGAGATAGCTTTCCGCCGCGTGGTAGGGCACTCCGCACATGGGAATGGGATTTTCCGCGTTCCTGTCACGGGAAGTGAGAGCTATATCGAGCACCCGCGCGGCGACGACGGCGTCCTCCATGAACATCTCATAGAAGTCTCCCATCCTGTAGAGCAGCAGCGCATCCGGGTACTGGGCCTTGATTTCGAGGTACTGCTGCATCATCGGGGTGATTTTTTCCATAACGACTTGAATCCCCTTTTAGAATTATCCGAATATCCATTAACTGATAATGGTATCACAGCTCGGACGATATTTGAACCTATGAATGATTGGAAAGGGGGGCGGGTTGCGGGTTGCGGGTTGCGGGGTGTGTGGTGTGTGGTGTGTGGTGTGTGGGGGCGGGTTGTGGGGTGTGGGGTGTGGAGTGCCCGGAAGGTCCTGGTTTGCGTCGGGTGGTTGCGGGTTAAGGGTTTCGGGGTCGCGTAAAGCGCCGCTAAGTGCGGAGCTCGTAACCGCGCGGTCAATTCGACGACAATGATGAGCCGTAATCATCGTTCGGGTCGGACCATGGTAGGGCGGGCACGGGTGTGGAGTGGGACGCCGCCGGCGTGGAAATCAGACAGGCATCGCGAGGCGGATCAATCGGGCCTCTTGCAGTAGAACCTGTATTCCTTCCCGCATTTCGAGCACTTCAGGATACACTTGTCACCCTGGTCAACGGTCATGCTGATCCTGGTGCCGCACGTATCGCATCTTCTGTTTACGCTATACCCTTTGACTGTCTTCTCGGGCCGTTCCATGTAGCGCTCTCCTGGAATTCAGCGGGATGAAGCCTTCCATCCCGGTCCCGCGGCGACTCCGGGACGGACGGCCCGAAATCCCCGCGCGCGTCGATTCGGTATTCCAAGCAAAAAATATAACGAAATATAAATGATTTCGAAGATATATTCATCCAAAAACTTGCAGCCTCTTCTTATCAGTTCCGGCCTGCTTTGGCAACATCGTTTATCGGAGAGCTTCACGGCGCTCTTTCGCTACTGCCTCCAGGCTTCCCTGCGAAGTTCCTCCAGGGCGCCCCGTATATGGGCCATCGCCCTCGCACGGCGCCCTTTGGGGTCGGGCGCGATGCTTCCCGCCGGCACACTCTTCGCTTCCTTCAGTTCTTCCATGGCTCTGAGGACCGCGGGATCGGGGCCCGGCAGGACCTCGACCGGCGGACGCGGAGGAGGGGGAGGGGGCCTGAAAGCATGGACAATGCCGGTCGGCGGCGCGATCGCCGACACGAGAACGAGGATGGTGATAAGCTTTCTCACACTCTTCAACTCCCTGGCGAACGCGTCATGAATTGCGTTCACCCCGTCGATGATGAATACGCACTTTCTCCGCAATCGTCAATGCCGGGAAGCGCCCATCAGCAATGAAAACGCGCCCGCGGTTTACGAGGACGCAAACCAGCACCCCATAATGCGTTTGAAGCTCACGGCTTATAAGCCCCAAACATGCAACACGAAGTTCGCAACCCGGTGTTCATTTCATGAAGCAATTCCCCTGCCAGTACTGGAGAAACGGGAAACCGGGTCAATACATGCATTCTCTCCGCGCGTCCGGGCGCGGAGTGGGAAATAATTGAACCATCAAACCCGAAATTGCTCACGACGCCCATTCCGGAACACCCGCGGTGGTCTTCGGGCCATCCGTCCAGGTCAATAATATGCTGGATTTATCAGCCTTATTTTGCCCCGGCGGCATTTTCATTCCTTTGGCACGAGAAATGCTCTTGACGCTAATGAATTGAATACTATAAATAAATTCAATCCGTTATGGGTTAACGACAAATATTTGCCCGGAGTCCGTCATGAATGAGGCTGCTAATCGAATCGGAAAACTTCTCATGGCGGCGTTCGCCGGTTTGCTCCTCTTGACCTGCGCTCCGGAAATGAAGGGTTTCGGATTTGTCGGAAGCGCATCGGCGGATCGATATCCATGGGCGCCGCGCCCCCACCACCGGGTGGTGTACAAATACTGGTACTATCCCGCGATCGAGGTGTATTACGATCCATACAGAAGAGTGTATTTTTACGTGAAAGACGGCGTCTGGTTCTATTCGTACGAGCTTCCGCCGTACCTGTATCCGCATCTCGGATACTACGTTACCCTGGACATGTGGACTCCCTGGCCATACCGGTACCATCGCCATGTCCACCGTTATCATCCCCCGCACCGGGGTTACCCTCATCCGCCCAACCCGCCGCGCTATCATCCCTATCCGCGGCCCAAACCGCCCCACTGGCCTCCGCCGAAGCGGCGTACGCACGAGGGGGGTTCCAGGCGTCATGGGCATGGGACGGGGATTACCATACCGGATTCGGACACGAGAAAGCGCGGTTCCGGGTTCGATCGCCCACGGCAACCCGATACCCGAACGCAGCCCACTCCCTCGACGGGTACGTCCACGCCGGCGATGATCTTCGAAACCCGACCGGCTACGAAGCCCGACCTGCCTCCGGCGCGGTCGGGATGGGGAGTGGGACGGCCTACGGCGAAGCCCCCTTCCTCTTCATCCGAAGGGCCTGTATCCGTCGATAAGCCTTCTCCCCCTTCGCCGGGAAACAAACCTCCGGGCGCCGGCAAGGGCGGCGGTTCTCCGGCTGCGTCCCCGCAGTTCCACGATACGCCGGCGAAGGAACAGGGACACGGTCCCGGCCGGACGCGGCAGCCGCGGTAGGATAGGGTTCCGATTACGGATTCGGGCCTGCCGATTTGTTTTTTCCGACGTTCTCCCCGGTTCCGGCACGGATAGTGCTTACCCCATCCCGCAATCAAGAGGTGATCGCAACGATAGTCGCTGGTTCGCGTATTCGAATTGGAGGGGTAACTCAAGGAGGAGGGGTGCATGTTTGCGTTGTTCGAACCTGTCGCCCGGCGGGCTCGTTCCGTCCGGGCCGGATACGAAGAGGAGAATAAGCGGGCAACTTCATCGAGAATTCCACCTGTATGGCGGTGCGCGGCCGCTCTTGCCGTGCTTCTCATGCTGTCGGGATGCATGAAAAGGCAGGTCGGCCGGTTGCCCGTACCCGAAGCGCCACCGGTCGCAAGCCTGACCACGCGCGTGGTGGACAAAAACGAACTGAAGCAGTGGAGCCGGAAAGACCCCGACCTGACCGTCCATGCCTGCATGGACATCCTGGCCCGTTTGAACGGAAAGGCGCTCCACTATATCGAGGAAGACATCAAAAACAAGAAGAAGCTGGAAGTTCCCGACGATTTCACCGCGTACAAGGACTGGACTCCGCTTCCCGTTCACATCGCCGCCGCCGGGAAAATGGCCCGGTTCATCCTCATCGTCAAGGACATCCCCTTTCTGGGCTGGTACGAAAACGGCCGGATGCTCAACGACAGCCTGATCTGCATAGGAAAGAAATCCGACTGGACCAAAGCGGGGCTGTACACGGTCAAGGACAGGGACGAAAACCACTTCTCGCAAAGCTACCAGGACGCCGACGGCAACCCCGCTCCCATGCCGTGGGCTCTGCGAATCTATGAACACGTCTGGATACATGCGGGAGACATCCCCAACAAGAACTGCTCCCACGGCTGCATCAACGTGCCCGTCCTGGCGGCGATGGACCTCTTCCGGTGGGCGAAAACCGGCACGGTGGTCCTGATCGTCGATTCCCTGGACGATGTGGAAAAAGCCTTGAAGGAAAAATCGAAGTCGCGTTCGTGAACGTGAGCGGCGAGATTGAGCCGCAGCAGGGTTTTGCGGGTGGTGCGCGCATACACCCGCAAAGCGGCGAAGCCGCGGTCGAATCGGCGAGCGCGGGACGTCAGTCGAACACGCCCGAAGAATTGTAGTCCGCGATGACGGCGTCGAAGAGTTCGCGGCCCCGTTGCGCCGGGAGTTTCAGGCTTTCCGCGAACCGCTCCACGTCCGGGCCCTCCCCCGTCGCCGCATCCCCGGTCTGCAGTCCCCACCGGTGGCTGAACATGTCGCCGCACGCGACGATATGGGCCGGCGCGCCGTACTCCAGCCTGTCCGGCGGCAGGTGATGGTCCCTGATGCATGCGCGCAGCCCCTCGGGCATGTTCCACTTCTCCATGAGCAGGTCTCCGACCATCGTGTGGTCGAATCCCATCTCCGCGTTTTCCGCCTCGCAACTGGATATCCCCAGGGCCGACCGCCTGTTCCTGATCGTCCTGTACTGCTGGGGCATGTTCAGGAGTATCACCAGTTTGCCCAAGTCGTGGAGCAGTCCGCCGATGAAGGCTTCCTCGGGGTCCCGGTAGCCGAGCGTTTCGGCGATCCGGCGGGAAGCGAGCGCGCATTCCTTGGAGTGCTGCCACAGGGACTGGCCCCAGACCCCGATCGAGGACTGGTCCATCGGGAAGAGGGACTGGGTGAAGGCTGCGATTACCAGGTTTCGGACCACTTTCGTACCCAGCCGCGAGACCGCCTGGCTCAAGGTGGAGACCTTCTGCCTGGAGCCGTACAGGGCGGAATTGCCGACCCGGATCAGCCGGACGACGAGGGACTGGTCCTGGGCCAGCATGCGGGTGATTTCCGGCATCGGGCTTTCGGGGTCGGAAAGGAGCTGAAGCGCCTGGGTCACGATGTGGGGCATGGGCGGAAGCCCGTCCGTGGCTTCGAGCAGCCTTTTCAACCGGAGGGAGGAATCTCCCGTGCCCGCGGGCGGCGCGGCGCGAGAGCCGAAATCCGGGGCGGGAGCGGACTTTTCCCGTGGGGACAGGGGGAGGGTTCGCGCGCGGGGGACTTCGGCATCCGCGCCTCCGGCGGGCGTGGCGGCGGCTCCCGCGCCTTTGCCGCTTGCGCCGACGGCCCCCGCGCCCGAGGCGCATCCGTCCCGGCCGGCTCCGGGCGGGCTGATCAGCCACGAGATGACTTCCAGGTAATGGAATGGACTGACCTCCGCGCTGTTCCCGCCGGAATGGCGGACGAAGATCAGGATGGAGGAGGAAGCTTCGCGCTTGAGGGCGATGACGGCGCATTCCCCGTCGCCCGCGGTTTCGACCAGCGCGTCGAGGATGCCGGACGAGAATCTTTCTCCCACGAAGGGTATTCCGCAACGGTGCACGCCCGCAAGCACCGGATCGGTATCGACGGCCAGGTTCAGCCCGCGCGCGTCCTTCCTCCGGAGGCGGCCGGAACGGTCTTTCACGAACCCCATGCAGCGAACGAGGACGTTTTCCCGGATCACGAGGACGAGCGTATTTTCGAAGTGCTCCTTGCAGAAGGCCATCAGTTCGGATATGCGGGGTTCGAGCTCCCCGGCGAGCAGGATCTTTCTGAGCGAATCGCGGATGGACCGGAATTCGGGAGGAATGGGCGCCTGGAGTTCCGCGGCCCCGGACGGGGGACCGGCGCAGGATTCGGGTGTTTCCCCGGAAGCGGGGGGAGGCGGCGCTATGAGCCAGGAGAGCAGCTCCACGTAGTGGGAGGGGCCGACCGCGCCGGGTCCCGCGCACCCGCGCGGATGCGGATGCGAGAACAAAACGATGAGCACGACGGCTTCGCCTTCCTTCCCGAGAGGGATTACGGCGCACTCCCCGCCTGCCGGGGCAGGATCGCCGGTCAACCGGTCGAGGTGACCGGACGGGAAGACCCTGCCGAAATAGGGGCTTCGGCAGTCGGCCACCCACGACAGGACGGGCTCGCCGTCCAGCCCGCGCCCGCCGTCACGGATGTCGCCTCTCGGGAGTCCGCCGCCGGCGTTGCGTTCGCCGGGCTCGCCGCGCCCGGCGAACGCGGCGCATCGAACGAGCACGGGGCCCTTCACGGTCAGGAAGAGCGTCCGGTCGAAGTGGTCTCTGCAAAAGGCGATGAGTTCGGAAGTCCTGGCCCGGGGGCCGTCGGAAAGGACGATCCTTCGAAGGGCGCGCTTGTAGTCGAAGAAGGGGTGGCCCTCGAAGCGCGCCCGCGCTCCGTCCGCCGGGGGTCCTCGCCTCTCCTGGCCGTGCGGGACGGGTGGAAACTCCAGGCGGCCGTCTCTGAATGCATTCATCAGCGTCTGAAGAGCCTGGAAGCTGGTGCAGGGGGCGGTGTCGACGATTTCGTCCATGGAGCGCTTCCCGTCCACGAGCTTCAGGACCATCCGTTCGCGAAGCGTCAGCGCTCCGTCGTTGCGGCGCGCGCCGGCGCGCACGAGGGGCGTCCGCCGGAACGAGCCGAAAGCGCGGACCGCGTCGCGCCATTCGTCCACCTGGTAGGAGACTTCCATGATGAGGCTCTGGCAGTCGAAGGCGGGATAGTGCGGGTCGCTCTCGACCACGACGTCCACGAACTGGAACTGGCCGCTGTCCCAGAGGAGGAGCTGGAAGAGGACTTCTCTCACCAGGTCCTTCAGGTGTTCCCGGATGCCGGGGCCGGACATGAGCCCGAGTTTGTCGAGGACGTGGGTGACGGATATCTCCGTCTCTTTTCTGACCGTGTTGATGTACCCGGCCCGGTTCCGGTCGATGAGCCGCCCCATGAGGAGAGCGCGGAGCAGCTTCACGTCGGCGCGATTGGAATGGGCGTCCACCAGCGCGCCGTCCTTGAGGCTGATGGCGAGGACTTCCCGCTCCCTGGTGACGGTAAGGATTCCCTCCTTCCCCAGGTGAACGAGCGATGTGAGAAGGCTTGTCGGGTGCAGCTTGCTCAGGTCGCCTTTAAAAAGCATATGCTCTCATTTCCACACCGTCGGCCGCGGCCGTTCCACGCCATATCCGGTCCTTCTATCGCACCGGCTCCAGTTGTGATCATCATATGCTCGTGAAGCTATACTTGAAAAGATTGCATTAAGTCAATCGGGGTTCGCGTTGGGGGTTGGGTAATT
>CAYOVG010000247.1:0-10983 GCA_964407285.1 uncultured Syntrophobacteraceae bacterium | reverse complement strand
TGCCGGGGTTGTCTATGATCATCCCGCCTCCCGGAAGCCTGATGAGGTCCCTGGATGTGGTGGTGTGAACACCCTTACCGTGACTTCCGCTCACCTGCCTCGTGGCCTGCCCGGCGTCTCCCGCCATGCGGTTCACAAGCGTCGACTTTCCCACACCGGAAGACCCGACCAGGGCGACGGTTTTTCCGGGCGCCAGGTACGTTTCCACGGCTTCGAGTCCGACCGAGTCTCTTGCCGAGAGGAGATGGACGGGCACGCCGACGGCCGCCGACTCCACTTCTTCCACGAACCCTTCCACGTCCGGGTGGAGATCGGCCTTGTTGAGAAGAATAACCGGCGAGCATCCGCTGTTGTAAACAAGCGTCAGGTATCTTTCGATACGCCGGATATTGTAGTCCCGGTCGAGCCCGCTTACGATGAACACGGTGTCTATATTGGCTGCGATCACCTGCTCCTCCACGGGCAGGGTCTCGAGCTTCCCCCGGTTCCCCGAAGCGCCGCGCGACAAGGCGTTTCCGCGCGGCAGCACTCCGGTTATGACGTTCTCCCTGACTGTCACCCAGTCCCCGGCGGCGGGAAAGAGCGCCCCGGGGCCGGACTCATGAAGGAGACGTCCCGAGACGGTCGCCTGGTATTCGTCATCGCCATCGAATACGATAAAAACGCTCCTCCTCACTCCGGTCACCCTGGCGGGTCTGTGAGCCCTGTTGACCGACTTTTCGAGGTTCTCCGCGAAAAATTCGTTCCATCCCATATCTTCGAGCGTGGTGTCGTTCCACTCCATTGCTTCTTTTTCCTTCCGCATGCAAATCGATTCCTCCATCGCTCGGGGCTCCCCAAAAGCCTTGTTTCCCTTCGGAGCGGGACCTTTTTCCTCGCGGCATGGATTGGCGGCGATGCAGCATGCATCGATACTCCGGGACCATGCTTCCGGTCGCAACGTCGCAACGGGTCTGCGACCGGAGCGCCCGCGAGGGACTACTCCTTACTTGTCGGGGGAGGGGAGTCTGCCCGGCTTCACGTAAACTGGACTACTGGACGGATTGTCTGCCGGACCGGCGAAGGCGTTGCCCTGGTGGAGGGGTTCGGGAGAGAAGTCCCGCCACTCGGTGGCGGAGGCCGAAGCATCGAGGAGCGGATAAGGAATGCCTCGAACCGGATTGAACCGGACCGAAGCGAACAAAGGAAAGCTCATTTCCCTATCCGGAAGCAACCGCATTTCACCCGCGGAGGCGCAGGGAAAAAGCACAGGGGCGGATCAGGGAAAGAAAGGCAAACCCGTGCGCAATCCACTGTCCGGTGAAAGCGGATGTACCCCTGCCGTCCTTGCGGGCTGGATGAAAAACGTGCTCTTCACGCTACGGAAGCATCGGCGATCAGCCGTCGTGCGAATATCCTTCGCCGGCAGCGGTGATCACAAGCTCCATACGTGTGGTGGCCATAAAAATCTCCTTATGTTCCTGTCTCATGGTTGTCTTACGGTTGATGAAGATTAAAGCCCTGCTTTATGATTGTCAAGGACAAAGCGACCCGGGTCCGATGTTCATGCGCTCTGAGCCCACGGGGGGCCCACGGACGACACCTGCTGCTGTGTCCGGCCTGCCGAAGAGGGCAGAGCAGAGGGGAGTCGATTGCGAGCGGCAGGGGACTTTGCTTCAGCCGTTTCCCTCTTCCTTCTCGAGCATCTCCCCGGGTTGCGGAAACGGGCGCCGAAACCACTTGAAGTATATTGGAGAATGACTCAGAATAGATCCCGCCCGCGCAATGCGGCGGTAGTTCATCGCATTTCCATTACTGCTGGGAAATGAGCGGGAACCGGGGGAGCTTGCGTTCCCCTCCGACAGGGGACGGACCATGAAGAAAGAAACGGACGGAGAGAGGCTTTCGGACCTGGTTGAGCTTGCGTGCCGGCTTGGCGCGAGTAAGGCCGGGGTGATTCGCGCAACCGATATCCGGGTTGAGGATGGTTTGGCGAATCTATGCAAGGATCCGCAATGCGAAAACTATGGGCAGTCGCCCAGTTGCCCGCCTCATGTTTCGGGACCCGCCGGATTTCGCAAACTGCTGAAAGACTTCGAACATGCGTTGGTCTTCAAGATCGAGGTCCCCTCGGAAGTCCTTTTCTCGAACGAGCGCCGGGAGATATTCGAACTGCTTCACCATGTCGCCGCCGACATCGAACAGGCTGCCGTTCGAGCGGGGTACCCTAAATCGAGGGCGTTTGCCGGTGGTTCCTGCAAACGCATCTTCTGCCGGGATTATCCGGGCTGCCGTGTGCTGAGCGAAGGAGGTGAGTGCCGGAGCCCCGAGCATGCCCGCCCCTCCATGTCCGGCTTCGGAATTAACGTTTCCAGGTTGATGGAAGTTGCCGGATGGGCTTTCAACCGGGCCGCCTCGGAAGAGGGAAAGGAATCGGGCGACGCGCGGATGGGATCTGTTTGTGGACTGGTCCTGATCGGCTGAGTTTACCGGCGCCCCGGGGAGTTACGAAGAATGATTGCGAGAGCGGCTCCAATCTATTATCATGCGCAAGGAAGCAAATGAAAAGCCTGCTATCCTGCCGGTCCGCCGTTCACGCTGTTCGCCGCGGCTGGAAGAGCCCGGCTCATTGCTTTGAAACAGCACATTGAAAAGAGATGCCCGATTTTCGTATGGTCTTGAAGAAAACCCCCTTTCGCAAATTTCCGGAGGATGGCGTACAATGCGCTGTTTAGTTGTGACGGCACATCCGCTTTCAGACAGCCTCTGTTCCGCAATGGCTCGTCGTGCGGTCGAGACGCTTCTGCGCGCAGGGCATGAAGTGACTGTCGAGGATCTTTACGCAGAGGAGTTCTCTCCCGCTATGACTCCGATGGAGAGAGCGAGTTACTATAGCGGTCCTTACACAACCGGCGCCGTGGCGACTCAAGTCGAGCGGCTGTTGTCCGCCGAGGCGATTGTGCTGGTTTTCCCCACCTGGTGGTTCAGCTTCCCGGCCATTCTCAAGGGCTGGTTCGATCGAGTATGGGGTCCCGGAGTGGCTTACGACCATTCCGTCGGTTACGGTCCTATCGAGCCGAGGCTGAACAATCTTCGCGAGATGGTGGTGGTCACTTCCTTAGGGGCGCCCTGGTGGGTGGATCGGTTCGTCATGATGCAACCCGTCAGGAGAGTCGTAAAGACCGCTCTCATCAAGACCTGCGCCCCAAAATGCCGGTTTCAGATGGTATCCGTGTACAAATGCGAGTCCTTGACGCCGGACCGCGTCGAGGAATTCTGGTCGCGTATCAACCGGGCTCTGTCCAGGCTTGGAACTCAAGTCGTCTGTCCGTGTTTCCATCCTCCAAACGGGTAACCGACGGGCTTTGCAGGATGTTGCTTGTCTCGCGCGTTCATTCGGGATCGAACGTTCATTCGATCTCGAAGACGCGAAACCCCTGGTTTCCGAAGCAGTAGATGACGTACCGGAAGATCTTCGTCTCCGGATACTCCCGGACCAACCCCTCCACGTATCCCGCAAGTTGTTCCGTGTCCTCCGGGCGCGGAGCGAAATCGTCCATGTTCATCTTCTGAAACTCGGCGTTGGAGAAGTACTTGAACTCGATCACCCAGCGCATGCCGGCAAACTTCTCGTGGTACTTGCCGATGAATTCGAGATCGCTTCTTCCCCGGGGGTAAGACCTCTCCACGGTGAAGCCGAACCACCGGGAGAGAAAGCTGCTGCACAGTTCGAAGAAAGTCGTGCGGTAGAAGTTCTCGTTCATCTGCCGGAAGACGGATTCGGGCAGTTGCGAGACGTACTCCCTCCAGTAGCCGGCAAAAAGCGCCCCGATGTCCGGCTTGTCGAGGAAAGCCCGCATCATGTCCGCATAGCGGGTGGACACGTCGATGTGGTGCAACTCGTTGAAGTACTCGGTGAAGATCTTCCGCATGTTGAGATTGGGCAGCCTCAGGCTGAAGCCGTCGTGCAAAGTGAGCAGCCCGAGATAGAAAAAGGAGATGGGGAAGAAGCTCTTATCGAAGAACTGCCGCATGTCGAACTTGCTGCTAAGCATGTCTCGGCTGTAGCGAATGGAATTGTGGATCATGAAGTGGTTCACGAACTCCTCGGTACTGCCCTCGTGGGCCGCGGTGATGCGCCGCACCCAGGACAGGTCCGTGCGTAGATTCAGATCGGTCAGAAATTCGGGGATTCGTCCCCCGCTTTCGCAAAATTCGACCAGGAAGTACATGAGAAGCGTCGAATTGTAGAGAGCTTCCCCTTGGGGGTTGGTGAAGTGGTAGCCGTTGTAGTGGTTGCGCAGAATGGAATCCACCATGGGGCGTGTCGAGGGGGCGAAGCCGTAGTCTTCATAGATTTGGTCGAGCAGCCGGTCCACTTCGGTCTGCGTGAATCCCAGCATGCCTTCGAAACGGTCCAGGAGAGTAATGTAGCGGGCAATGTTGAACCCCGATGCAAGCTCGTCCATGGTGATCGGCAACACGCCGGTTACAAACACGTTCGCGATGGCTCCGGTCTTGCGGCCTTCCTTCAGTGCCTTGAAAAATGTCTTCAGGAAGCTGTCGTCGGCGGTCAACTCCCGGTAGATCCGGTCCTGGCGGGAGGTGATGAGCTGATTGGCGAAGTTGTCGTACTCGTCGATGATCACGTAAAGCGGCGGAAGATCGTAGTCCTGAATCTGCTGGAAAAGAAGGCCCAGAGTATCCGAAGCCGCCTGATCGGGTTGAATGGCCGGAATCTCTCCAAGCACATCCTTCAGCGTCCTCATTAGACTCACCATTTTCCGATTACAGGCGCGACTGAAACTCTTCTCGATGGCTTGCAGGTCTCTCCCGACCTCCACAACGGAAAAGTCCAGATGCAAAACCAGGAAAGAGTTCCTCAGAGGAGTGGGATTTCGCCCGATCCACGTATGTCCGAACAACTCGTCGAATCTGTCCTTCAATCTTGTGCTGTAGTAACACTCCAGGATGCGGCACCAGAGAGATTTGCCGAAACCCCTGGGACGGAGGAAGACGGGATTGCCGACGGCCTCGAGTCGGGGGATGTAGTGGGTCTTGTCCACGAAGTAGCCGTTATCGGCCACTATCTCCTCATAGTTCGCCACTCCATAGAGAATGCGCCGCTTCATGGCCTCAACTCCTCCTCGATAGTATCTTTCGAACGTCGCGCAACACTGCATCACGCTCACGGCACAACATCCATCTTCCCGGTTGGATTGGCCTGCCGGACCACGCCACGCAATCGGATGCGGACGAACACGGACGAGCAAACACGGATGGAAGTGGAAAAGGAACTCCGTTCAGACGGTTTGGGGCTTCTTGTAGGGCAGCCGGACAATGAAGGTCGAGCCCTTTCCGGGTTCGCTCTCGGCGGTGATGCTCCCGCCGTGACGCTCGACGATCTTCTTGCAGATAGCGAGGCCCATGCCGGTCCCTTCGTACGGGCTGCTCCGGCCGTGGAGCCTGTGGAAAGGGGCAAAGACCCTCTCGATGTACTGTTCTTCGAAGCCGATGCCATTGTCTTCGACAACGATCCTGTATTGTCCGTCTCCATTTTCGGCGCATCGCACGTTGATGAGCGGGCTTTCACTTTCCTTGTGGAATTTCAGCGCGTTTCCGATGAGATTCTGAAAGAGTTGCCGCATCTGCGTGGGGTCCGCCTCAACGACGGGGAGCGCTTCGACGTCTACTCTGCCTCGGGTGGTTTCGATTCTCACCTCCAGGTCCAGGAGGACTTCCCGGACTATTTCCGAAAGGTCCACCTCCCGGAAGGGTTCGGCCCTGGACGTCAGGCGGGCGTACTCGAGCAGGGCTTTGAGGAGAGAATTCATCCGGGCTGTCGCGGAGAGCATTCGATCGATGTAGTCGTTTCCTTCCGGTCCGAGAGGGTCGGCATATTTCTGTTTGAGCCGGCGTCCGAACGAGCTGACTTTCCTCAGGGGTTCCTGCAGGTCGTGCGAGGCGATGGAGGCAAAGTCCTGAAGGGCCTGGTTGCTCTGTTCGAGCTTCGCCATGTATCCCTTCAATTCAGCCGTCCGCTCCTGGACGCGTTGTTCCAGTTCGTTCCTCGACCGCCGCAGATCCTCCTCCATCCTTTTCCGCGCCGTGATGTCCTGGTTTATGGCGATGGCGCCGATGGGGTTTTTCTTCTCATCCAGGACGGGGAGCGCCGAGTTGAGTATGATCCTTCGGGTGCCGTCGAAGCACTCGATTTCGAGTTCCTCGTTCAGGGAGGTCTGACCGTGCCGTATTGCCCGTGCAATCGCCCAGTCGTCGGGTTCGACCCGTTTGCCCGTATCCAGCCACCATGCCTTGTACTCCCTGAACCGCTCGATCCCGACGTATCTCTTGCCCGCCCAGATCTGTTGGCCTGCGGGGTTCCCCATATAAATATTTCCATACTTGTCGGTTATCCAGATTCCGATGGGCATGGAATCCACGACTCTTCGCAGGAGTTGCTCGTTTTCCCGCAGAGCCCCTTCCCGGCAGAACACCTTTTCCGCCATCGTGTTGAAAGCCTCCGCCAGTTCCGCTATTTCGGCCGGTCCGGAACGCATGGCGGGGATGGGCTCCCGTGCTTCCCCGCGTCCGACCGCCAGGGCGTGGTCCCGCAAATCTCGAACAGATGCGGAAATGCGGCGGGAGAACACCAGCGCGCAGGCGAAGGCCGCCATGGCGACGGCGAAGAACAGGATTGCGTTGTAGAGCAGGGAAGAAACGGCCGCCTCCAGAGCGACCTCTTCGGTTCGCCCGGCGGTTACAGCCCAGCCGATCGAGGGGATCGGCGTGAAGCCGACCATCCTGTTCTTTTTCTCGTAAGGAGCGTAAATGGTGGCGGCAATTTCCTTTCCTCCGAGCACCTCCTTGAACTGGGGATACTGCTCGAGCCAGTTGCGTTCCTCCCACGTGGTCCGGATCGAGGGGTAGCGATAGACCAGCATGCCGTTTTCATCGACGAGGGCGAGTCCTCCCCCCCGGCCTCTTTCGACCGACAGTACGGAATCGAGCTGTTCGGGAATCACCGTTGCGACGACGACTCCGAGCAGGTCGCCCTTATCGTCGCGGATACCGCGGGAAATTCCAAAGACCGGCTGTCCCGTGGTGCGCGCGAGGATAAGCTCCCCGACAGTCCAGTCACGGCCTTCGGCTATATCTCGAAAATAGGACCGGTCGTTGTTGTCTGCTCCGACCATGGCGGGATTACTCGAATAGACAAAAATGCCCTCCGGGTTCACCCAGGAGAAATCCCTGATGGCCGCGTAGTCGCCATGGCTGGAAAGAAGCCGGGTGATGTCCTCGACCCCGAGTGGATGCCGCGAAGTAATGGCAAGACCTATTGCAAGTTCCTGGTGTATGACATCCTGGACGAACGCCTCGAACGCTTTCGCCACGGCGCGAGCGACTTCCAGGTTGGCCTGAAGCTCCTGCTCGCGCAGGCTTCTGAATCGCGCATGGTATATGAAAGCATCGATCAGAAGGATGGGAACGAGGACGGAGAGTATCAGCAGGATCAATCTGTGCTGTATGCCTCGTGTCCTGGAATGTGGGGAATCCGGATTTGTCGTCGTCAAAATATCTTACCCCGGGTTCAACGGACAGCATCTCCAACAGGATTACCGGCGAACAGCAAGGAGTAATCCCTTCCGAAGACACAACTCAAGCATTGTAATCGGTGATTTGTCCATAACATGGCGCTTCCGGAAAATCCAGACCGGAAGGGACCGCCATCGCGTATTCCATTCAATATTTCTCCGCTCTCCTTGCTCGACGACAGGACGGGCGGACTGGACATCAATCATGATATCATGACTTGCACGACAGCATCCATTTATAGAGTTTTTCCGTGTCTTCCCTTCGACACAGTTCCGTGCCGGGCGTCATGACGGCGGCGGAACCGGCCGCCACGCCGAAAAGGACGGCGTTGCGCACCGGCAATCCTCGCGCCAGGCTGAGCACGATTCCGGCGACCATGCTGTCTCCGGCCCCGACCTTGCTCCTGATGGGAACGGTGGGCGCCTGTATGCGTTCGATCCCGTCCGAAGTCACCAGCAGCGCTCCGGCGGCCCCGAGCGAAACGACCACGACTTCGCTCTGTCCGCTCTTTACAATTTCCGTTGCCAGGGTTTCCTGCTGCAAGTGCTCCTCGAACTTCCTGCCCGCGATCTCCGCGATTTCCCGAAGATTCGGCTTGATCAGGTAAACGCCCTCCCGGACGGCCATGTGAAGCGCCTCTCCAGATGTGTCCACGATGAGGCGGCTGCCCAGGTCTTTCGCCAGTTGCGCAAGCGTGGCGTAGAAGTCCCGCGGCATGCCGGCCGGGAGGCTCCCGCTCGCCACTATGTAATACGGTTTTGGATCTAGCGTGGCCAGTTCCTCCAGGCAGCTCTTCCATTCCAATTCTTCGATGGTGGGACCGGGCATGCCGAAACGGAACTGCCTTTTCGTCGATCGTTCGAACACTATGATGTTCTGACGCACCCAATCCTTGATCGGAACCGATCGATGGCTCAAGCCTTCCCGGTCGAGCAGCGCTTCGAGCATCTGCCCTGTCGGCCCTCCGCCGGTGTAGAGGGCCATGGAGTCTCCTCCAAGCTTCTTGATCGCCCTGGAGACATTTATGCCTCCGCCTCCGGGTTCGTGGGTGGGTTGGCTGCATCGCAGCTTTTCTTCTGCGATGACGTGATCGATGGAAGTATTCACGTCAATGGTGGGACTCATCGTCAGGGTAGCGATCGTTTTCATGCGTAGACCTCGGTTGCGGATTGCGTTCGGGTTGCGGGTTACGAGTTGCGGGTTGCGAGTTACGAGTTGCGGGTCTTGACCTCTCAAACCATTGTCATGAAAAGGTTATGGGTTGCGAGTTCGGTTCCTCGCAGGCTACAGGCATTCTCCTATTATTCAAGGGGGCCCACGGGAATGGCGAACGGCAGTACCATGGGAGCTGATTAAAATATAAGGTTTGGGCTTTCGGGTTACGAGTCACGAGTTATGGGTTATGGTCACGGGTTTCGAGTTTAGGGTCTCGATATAGATATATGTATGTTGGGTGTTACGGGCGCCGGCCGCGACCGGGCGGTCGAACTGCGGCAGGTTGCGGCATGTCGCTCGTTGCGGCGTGCTCTCCCGACCGCGCCGTCGCAACGGCCTAAGGTCTTCGAAATGGCTGTAAGCGGGATGATGACTTCCAGTTGAATTCGTGCTTTCCATCGGCGCCGCGGCTGGAGTAGAATTCCTGCCGAAAGTTCAACGCACATAGGCGTTGATGATTGTATGCATGCATGCAACCGGCCTTTGTAGTCTTACGCTTTGCGCGGTTACGGGTGCCGGCCGCGACCGGGCTGTCGAAGCCCAATGGGGCGCGGCTCGATCGATATTTCCCTTAATTCTTCGCTTGGCATATATCGATATTACTGAGGAGGATGATCGAAGTGGGTGGTGAAAAGTGGAGTTTCGATAAGGAAGCAGCTTCCTGGGACGACAATCCCGTACGGGTCGGGCTGGCGGAAGATCTCGCGAACGCCATATCGGCTGAAGAGATACTCGCCCCCGATATGGATGTTTTGGATTTCGGTTGCGGTACGGGGCTCTTGACGTTACGTTTACGGCCGTTCGTCCGTTCCGTGACGGGAGTGGACAGCTCCAGGGGAATGCTCGGCATTCTCGAGGAGAAGATCGAAAACGGATCGCTGAACAACATTACAATCCGGTACCTGGACCTGGAGAAAGGCGATGTCCTGGAGGGAAGCTACGACCTGGTCGTTTGCTCCATGACCCTCCACCACGTAAGGGAGATAAGGCCGCTCCTCGACCAATTCCACAAGATCACGGCTCCGGGGGGATATTTGTGTATCGCCGATCTGGACCCGGAAGACGGCCGGTTCCACGGCGAGAACGATTCCGTGTTCCACCTCGGGTTCGAACGGGCTGCGTTGCGCCGCGCTTTGGCGGAAGCCGGTTTCGACGATATCCGGGACCGGACCGCGGCGGAAGTGGTCAAGCCCGTTGCCGACGAAGGGATGCGCTCGTTCAGCGTCTTTCTCATAACCGGGAGAAAGAGAAAGGAATAGGCCCGCTTGTTGTTTGGGTCCCAACAATTCACGTCTCACTTCTGTGCCGATCTTCTACAGGAGGAAGACGGCGCGGAAGTTAATGATCTCACAAACCGCCGATCCAATTCCGAGATGCTTCCCCTTTTCAAAGGCTAATATTCGTTCGTAGCAGTATGTCGAAGAACACTGCGGGCAAGGAAGAGCGGGAGAATCGCTCACATAGGTGCTCATATTCTATGGGGCAGACTTTGATGCCAGCTTGCACTGCTGACACGAAGTGGGTATATTCGCCAAAATGCGCTTGAGATTTGCTGGGATCTTAATACGTCAGGTTGGGAGGTTAACCGTCTCTGGTTTGGAAACGAGAAAATGAAAAAGAGCCGAAAAAGAACAGATTCTCATGATAAAATTCTCGCTCGCGGCGGCGGCAACGCAACAGCGGCCGGAGTCGATTTCCAGGCCAGGCTTGGTGCATGGCTTGCCACGCATTTGCTTGCTGAGCGACCGCTGGACGCACGCCTGACAGGAAAGAGCCTCCAATCCCTACGCTTCGAGACCGAAGCACCCATGGATGATATATTGGTCGAGACCGACGAGGGTTGGATTTTTTTTCAGGCAAAGACCAGTCTGACGCTGTCCGATACTCTGACAAGCGATTTGGGAAAGACTGCCGACCAATTCGTTCGCCAGTGGATCGTTTGTTCTGCCGGTAATGGCGACCGTGGTTGGAACCGTCCTCTGCAGCCGGACCGAGATCGATTTGTCATCGCTTTGGGTCCTCATGCCTCGCAAGCACTTACGACCGACCTCGCACAGGGACTGGAAGCCCTCCAGAAAGCCGGCTCAGCCCCGTTGCCAAAATCAAAAGATGCCGCCGTTAGGAAATTCAGTGAATTACTTAGTACAGGTCCACACAGGAAAGTGAACAAAATCAGAGTCATGCAGCCTTTGT
>CAYOVG010000246.1:0-11050 GCA_964407285.1 uncultured Syntrophobacteraceae bacterium | reverse complement strand
GCGGATTTGGGATAACATTAGTTCTTCGGTAATCCTGAATAAGATCGGAGAGAGTGAGAATGAAGGATACAGGATCTTTGGCAAAGGATAAGCGCAACTCCGGATTCTTAACTCGAAGATAATAATCAATATTCCGATTGCTTTTGTAGAGGCAAGTATCAGCATATATCTTTTGCATATCATGCATCATTATCGCCATGGCAGCCATTTCGGTCTTCAGCAGACCTATGGGATCTTCGGATCTTTGTTCGAAATCACTAATTATATCTTTCAGATACAGGAATGAGAGTGCGCCGGGCATACCGTGAGTCTCGAAAATGGCCTCTCTGAAAAGTCTGGATTGAGAGTCCATGTACCCGCAGGGCAGAGGATAATCGTTAAGATCACGATATCCCGCCAATGCAGATGTAAGAAGATGTCCTCTCATCTCGGAGAAAACCCGGTCACAATCAAGATGGGAGCGAAGGTCGGTTCTCGTAAGAGCATTCAGATCCTTGGAAATGTGTGAGTGAAACTGAAAAGGGTATCCAATGTCATGAAATAATGATGCTGTCAGGGTTGCATCGCGTATGACTTCCGACCAGAATGACACTGGAATGCGAGCTATGTTTAATGGTCTATGACTGGCGCGATGATCGGTATTCATGTCTTGACTTTGGTCGGCAGGATTGGGGGATGCTGAATTTGCACCGGGTGGACGACCAGACTGGCTCGCCCGTGCTTCCGGGCTACCGACTGAAGAGATGCCGGTTAATGAAGCCTGTATTTTGTAGAGTCTTTCCGGTATTCCGATTCTTCTACAGAATGCGTGGAGATAGGCATTTTTCGGCCGGGGGAGCGCAAGTTGGTACGCCGCCAGTTCCAGCAAGGTTTTGTTTTCCTCAGCATTCGGGAATATGAGAGTTTCCATCAAAGTGTCGGAAATGATGGCTACTTGCGGTTGGTGATAAATATGATCCCTGTGGAAAGCTCTCCTGAAATCCATGAGGGCAAGCCATTCTTCGTTGAGAAATTCTCCAACCAGAAGCCGAAAATAGGGAAATAATCTGTAAGAATATCGATATTGAAAAACCAGGGATGCACAAATTCTACGATATAGATGGGATGGTAGTCGCTCTTTTAACTTGCCAAGGACATTCTTCAATTTGTCCTGTCCATTTGATTTCTTAATCCTTTCCCAGTATTTGCTTATGGAGACTTTATAAAGCTCGGGCGGATGCCCCGGCCAAAATCTGCAGGACTCCAAATCCGGATTCGGAAATCTAATGTCTTCGCTCATCATCTCTTAATTCCTCCACCATGTATTCAGTATTCCAGTCATGTCGTTCCTGAAGCTATGGAAGAATTTATTCTGTAGAAGGAATGATGAACCATGGCTTCGGATATCCAGCGATTTCCAAATGGATTCTACATCCTCACAACTGATATCCCCACCTAGATATAATGCTTCTGATATCATTCTTAGTATGGTAGTCGAATTTTCAGACACAATAGGGTTTAGTCTGATATCATGAATAATACTTAGCAATAATCTATGTTTAGCATTCAGTTCATTGAATGAGCGTGCCAAATAAATTATTTCTCTAATGATTTCACTGAAAGATATTTTCAGGTATAATGGATAATTGAAATTAAATCTTCTACTGCTGGTGACCTTGCTCAGTATAGTGTGATGATTAATGTGATATTTTGGGCTTTTAGATAACTCAATTAGGATACTTTTGAAAAGTTCTAATGAATCTTTCATTATATTATAAGTGCATGAACCCGATGTAAGTGATTCCTTGGGATGTGTGTAGAGAAACTTTAATACAGCAATAGAAAGTAAGACCTTAAAGGAAAAGGTTATTGGGCTTTGAATATTCAAGCCATTAAATGACTCTTCAACTAAATCAGTTATCAACTTAGTAGCTTTGTCTAACTCAATATCGCCAATATGGAAATCACTTCCTGTATGACATAGCGATTGTACAGTCGACTGGCTATCCCATTCATGAATAATTGATTTATTATTTCCTTCTTCCAGTCTATAGATAATTCCCATCGTTAGCTTAGAGTAGTTTTCAGGGCTCAGTTTACAGGATGGTGTGTCTTCGAATTTAACAATTGAAAAGATATAATTTAAATATGTATATATTGCCTTCAAACTCCTTAAGATATGGCTGAATATAACTATATTGATTTCACCAACAATTTGCGATGGGAATCCGTTCTTTTTCAATATGGATATGGAATATATTTCTGCATCCATCTTTATGATATGATTGAGATTCATGACATCAAATTCTTTTTGGGAGTCGGAACCCGTCCGGTCAGTACAGGCCTTTTCCAGCACTTCATCATTTTGCCCGGAAGATTTTGGCCGATTTGCTTCTTCCGGTTCCATGTAAAAGCGGGTTTGGTAGATTCTTCCGGTATCGACATCAAAAGGAAGCATGGAAATCGGCATATTGCCAAAGATGTCAGCCATGACCGCTTTCAACTTGTCCTTCTGTATTCCCTCATGACCGTTCCTGCTTAACGCTTTGTGAAAAGACGAAATGGCATTTTCCGTGACCTCTTGAACGAAAGATTCCGGATTCGTACGGTAGTTACCCATCTTCCTGTTTATAACCAAGGCAAGGAAGGGGGTTTCCTTAAACCATGCCTCATTCAATGCTTGAGGTTGCTTACTAATATCCTCATTACCGTCAAATTTCGAAAACAGATCAGACCAGGAGAAATGAAAATAGTCAATTGTATTGAAATTTGGCTTACATTCACTTATATCGTTTAATGCTCTCAGGTATTCCTGATTCTTATATAGATCGAGTGATATTTGTGTTAGGTTCGTAACGGTCGCATCAATGTCCATTTCGTCCGGTGAGGACATAAATAGCATTTTAGCCTTATCTATTCCGAACTCAATCAGTGTTTGGGTCAATGATGGTGTAAGCTGATTTTGTCCCGGAGGGTTGTCCAGGATAAAATAAATCTGTTGATTGCTTGATATTTCATTTATCTTTCCAGAGATGTACCGGCAAATATCCAAGATGAAATCGCAAAACGCCTGTGAAAAGAGTTGGTCGAAAAGAAGCATTGGAGTGAAAGTAGGATCTGAATGAAAACTGCCTGAAGGAATAAATAGTGAGTTTGATCCTGACTCGACTACATACTTGAGTAGTAGCTTCTGGTAATGCTTATCATGCTCATCCGGCCTGGAATACTCCAGGTAGGCTTTGAAAAGGTTGAGCATGTTAACCCTATCCTTATCCTTTTCATCCTTGACAAAGTCCGGAGGGTTCAAGAATCCGCGTCGAGGAGAACCATCCTTGGCAAGCAAAGAGCTGAGATCGGGCATTGTTGTGCCGCAAAAATCCAGATCGAATATGATAACGCGGTTGTTCGATTCTTTGTCTTCTGTAAGAATATGAGAAAGATAGAGAGCAGTCAGCGTCTTGCCGACTCCTCCCTTGGCTGAATGAATGGAAATAATGCGGGGGTCGCGGGGGGCGTTCGTCATGATCGATTACACTCCATTTGGAAGTGGCTCAATACTGCCGGGTAATCGGTGGAGAGCGAAAACCGTGCGGTTGCGAGTCCACGGTAGCTTCCGCATCTGATAGTAGTGATTCGTTCAGGCCAATATGCCTCGGCGCGGGAAGTCAATGGGGCAGTTGATCCGGAATTGCCCACGCATATAGGATTCAGGTCTGTTCCAGCGTCTTCTATCGGCGCTTGCGGATTCCGGGTGGGAAGCTTGAAGAGAAGGGTTCGTTCCGTTGGGAGCGGGAGTAGGCCGTTCATTCTGGAGACGCTATGGGCGGCGTCGGATTCCATGGCGGTGAAAAGATTGCCCGATATGGACTCTACGAGGATGAGTACGCCGAACGTGAATCGGGCGTTGAGTTCGGTCGTGAAGATGCCTCCGTCTTTACCTGTTATGAAATCCACGCCATAGAAACCTCGATACCCTTCCGAGGCAATTGCGTCGCCGATGGTTTGTGTGATCGCAAGCAATTCTCTCTGGGTGCCGGAGGGGAGAAACGAAGGGTATATGTCGCCCATGAATCGGAAACCGTTCAGGATCTGGTCGCAGACCCCCAAGGGCATAACCGCACCGCCTCGTGTGACGATTCCCCATGCGGCCGGAGCCGAAACCGTCTCAATGAATTCGGATGCCAGAAAGGGGCCCTCGAGGTCGGATGGAGGAATTCGCGTTCTGTAGGACTCCAGTTCCTCCGGCGAGGTTATCAGCGAGGATTTCCAACCGCCCGCCGAATAGGCGGGTCGTAGCAGGAAATGTCCGAGATCGGAATGAATGGTCGTGTAGTGCGCCCGCACTTCTCGGAAAGAGGAAAGGGATACGGCGCGAGGCTGCCTCACGCCTTCCCGCTGGAACAGGGCATGCTGATACGTTTTCGAATTCAGGCGGTCCGCGACTGCCGGAGCCGCGCCGAAGATGTTCAGTTGAGGCAAGGGGCTAAGCCTTTCATTGGTGAAACTAACCACGTCGATACTTCCTTGCCTTTCGACCAGCAATCTGAATTCGTCGGAATTCCGCAGGTAGCCGGACAATGCGAAATTCAGATCTTCCGGTTCCTCCTGGTAGATTTCGTCTGCTGTTCCTCTTCCCATAACGATCATCGGTCCGGGCGGCTTCTTAAGGCATTCAAAAGAACGCACGATGATGGGGACCTGCCGTTCCGGATACAAAGACTCTCGATATCGTTGGTACTCATCGAGCAAAGGATCAAAACGGGGATCGAACACCCAGAAGAAGTAGGTGGCTTCCGGATCAAAATCCCAGTTGATCACGTTCTTCTCCCACGCCGACTCTGACACCGAATATCAATCCTATACTCCGGAGCCGCAAATGCCGCGCTCACAATGTGAATGCATATTTGAATTGCTGTATAAAATGAAGCACTTTAGCTGAATACAGGAAGACTCTATTCCTGTCAAGCAGTTCATAAAAGAAAATAGATGAATGTCGTCCTTTCGGGACTATTCAAGCCATTCGTTGGCGGAATCTGTATTTTCAGGAAGCGCGGTGATTGAGTTAATAATGATAACATATATTGACGGTTAAGGATAATGGCTGGTTAATTCTAGGAAAAGCCAGAGATGTAACAGCGCGATGAATTACCTGCTGCACTTCGGTCCGCGGCAGGGTACAATAGCGGGGAACTACAACTGTAGTGGGGGACAACGCTGGGGCGCGGGTCCGATCACCCCCGGACGACCGTTTCAACCATTGTGAGGAGGAAAATGCCCATGTTCCGAACCTGTTCCATCGAACGGCCGGAGCCGCATCTGCTGGTGGTCCGCAAGTCCCGCCCGGCTTCCCTGGCGGTTCTGCTCCTGTGCGTCGGGGGACTTGTTATGTTCTACGAATTCGTGTTTGTTCCTCAGCAACAGGCCCGCGACATGACGCCGAACCCCGGAACCGATATTGGGACCATCGTGCTTACGGTCGTCCTTCCGCTGGTGGTGGTCGCCGGCCTGGCGGGTCCCGTCTACAAATCCTGCAAGATCCTTTTCTTTGGAGAAGAATTTCACTTCGATAAGAAATTAAAGGTAATCTCCCGGGATGGCGCGGAGTTGACCCGGTTCATGATGGTCAATTACATTCAGCTCTACACCGACCCGGACAGCGACGGGGACGATCACACGGTATCCATTGTCCTGCACAACGACGACAAGATAGTCATCGAGAAATCCGCCGACGGCGATGAGATGAACGAGGTTGCCGAAACCGTCGCCGACTTCATCGGAGCCACCCTCATCAGGGAGCGGCGGAAGCCGTTCCGGTGGTAGCCGCCGTTGCGCTGCCCCAGGCGCACATGCGATTCCACCAACCTTTAATGTGCTGTCCGGCATCGCATCGGTCGAACGCATTGAGTTATCGATTGTTGTTCAGGGCGGCGGAAGTTCGTGACCCGGCCTCTCTCTGCCGATATAGATAGCCGCCCCCGGCCGCGGCCGCCGGCCGCAAACGTGCAAAACGGTTCTCTTTCATCATCCGCACAGGAAAAGTTTCCGCACAAGAAGAGCTCGGGTTTCACCCGTCCACGGCATGCATCGACCTGCCCGTCGGCCGTACGGATTTCGTCGCATGCTTTTCACAGCGGTTTTGCGGGTTATAATGCATGCTGCGTTTCCTGCGAGCAGCGAGCGGTATTTGGGTTTACACAGCCGTCCGATGGCGGTGAATGCTCCTGGTGAATGTTCCGGGAAACTCATGCGAGGACTCCAGGATGACCCCGAAGAGAATGTAGAGAATGAAAGAGACGATTAGAGCGGACCAGGGTCTTTCCGTACTCATGCTGTCGCGCGTTTCCCACGACGTCGAACTGGTGCGGACAGTGCTGAGCATGGTGCACGAGAACGTCGTGCTTCGCGTGGAGGAGACGCTTCATGGCGCCGTTGCGGCCCTGGAAACGGAGCACTTCGATCTTGGGTTGCTCGGGCTCGACCTGACGGATTCGGAAAGCCTGGAAGCCTTGCTGGAAGTCCGTACCGCCGTGGGCGCCGTTCCTTTCGTGGTCATCAGCGACCGTGACGACCCGGTCATAACGCGCGAGGTCATCAGGAAGGGGGCTCACGGTTACCTGGCCGCGCATGAGATCGAGCGCTTCCTGCCCCGGACCGTGTACAACGCCATCGAGGGGGCGAGACTGCGGCGGGAAGTCCTGGTTGCCCAGCAGAGCCTGGAAAAGCTGGTTGCCGAAGCCCAGGACGCCATCCTCGTGCTCGATGATTCGGAGACGATCCGCTTCGCCAATCCGGCGGCGAAGCAGCTTTTTCTTATCCGGTGTGAAAACCTCGTGGGGGAGTCGTTCGGATACCCCGCCACCAGCGGAGAGGTGACCGAACTCGACGTGCCTTTTCCGGGCGGCCGGGTTCGTACGGTCGAGATGCGCGTGTCCAACACGGAATGGCGCGGGGAGTCGGCCAAACTCATCATTCTGCGCGATGTCACCGAACGCAAGCTCGCCGAGGCGGCGTTGCTGGAAGCACGGGAAGAACTGGAACAACGGGTGCAGGAACGCACCGTCCAGTTGGAGGAAACCAATACGGCTCTGAACGTGCTCTTGAAGAGGCGGGAAGAGGACAGGAAAAGTACGGAGGAAAGCATCATCTGCAACGTCAGGGAGATGATCCTCCCTTACCTCGAGAAACTCAGAAACACCCGTCTCGATGCTCAGCAGAAGGTGATCGTGGATATCCTTCAGAACAACGTGAGCGAAATCATCTCGCCCTTCGTGAGGAACCTGTTCTGGCAGTTCTCCAATCTGACTCCCACGGAAGTACAGATCGCCGTTTTGCTCCAGGAGGGGAGGACCGCCAAGGAGATGGCCGGACTGCTCAATGTGTCCGTCAATACCGTCAAATTCCACAAAGCCAATCTGCGCAACAAGCTCGGCCTGAGAAACAAGGACGTGAATCTTCGGGCGTTTCTCAGGGCGCTGAAGAAGGATGTGTGAGGCAATTCCCCGAGGCGTTGCTTCCGCCCCAATCTTGCTTCCGCCCAAACCCGCATCCACCCGGACCTTTTCCCCATTCCCCTTTCCTTCTTCCCCCACTCACCCTCCATCCCACTCCCCCATCCTCCCCACTCCCCCATCCCCTCCCTTCACCCACTCACCCATTCACCCATTCACCTATTCACCTATTCACCCACTCACCCACTCACCCACTCACCCACTCACCCACTCACCATCCCTTCCGATAATTGCGGTGGAAAACGGGGTCCCGAACGCTTATAAATATGAGGGACCCTATGCGGCCTATGGCCGCGCGGGGACGCTCCGCGGTTGGTCGAAATACCGGACCTGATCGTCAGAACCCGACAACACGCAAATATGCCGGAAACGGAAGTACGGAAGTCGCGGCATACGGAGGAGGATACGCATGGTGGAAAAGCGCTTCAGGTATAGACGTGAGGATTTCGGTGACCTGCCCGTCAAGCTCAATCACCTGAACATATACCTGAATTTCATCGAGGAGCGCGTCGAAGCGTCCAACGTGCTGGACATGACGGCCGAAATGCAGCTCGACGGGATCGAGTTGGACGCCAACGACCTGGTTATCCTCTCCGTGGAATGGTGCGACGACCCGGCGGGGACGGCCGGGAAACCGCTCGAATACGAGTACCGGCGGGAAGCGGACAAGCTCGCGGTGAAACTGCCCCGCGAGGTCCGCAAGGGTGAACGTTTCTTCATCAAGACCGTGACCCAGTGTATTCCGTCCGATCATTTCCTGGAAGGCATCTACAAGGACGCGACTCCACCGGGCGCTCCCCAGCAGTACATGTCGCAGTGCCAGCAGTGGGGCTTTCAGCGCATCATGCCCATATTCGACGACTGCCGGGCCAAATGCGCCATGACCACCACCATCGAGGCGGACGCCGCCTACACGCATCTTATCAGCAACGGGAACATCGATCCCCGGTCGAATCCCGACGGTAAGCCGGTACTCGATCCCGGTGACCCCAAACGCCAGGTCATCACCTACAACAACCCCATTCCCATGGCCCCCTATCTCTTCATTGCCTGCGTGGGCACCTGGGACATGCTGGTGGATCACGTCACGTATGAAGATTCCGGCCGTACCGTTCGCCTCGAATACCTGGTCCCGCCCGGACGGACGGACGGCGTCCGGATTCCCATGGAAATCCTCAAGCAGTCCATCCCGTGGGTAAAGCGGACCCAGGGCTATGAGTACACCGCCGACACTTACCGGACCATCTGCATGAACAAGTCCAATTTCGGCGGCATGGAGAATGTGGGGAACACCACCATCGTAACCGACGCCGCCCTCGTGGACGAACATACCCTCGACCAGTCGCTGCTCTACGCCCACGCGGTCATCGTGCACGAATTCGAACACAACCAGTGCGGCAGCGAAACGACCATGGATACTCCCTTCGACGTCTGGCTCAACGAGGCCTATACGGTGGACGTGGAGCGCCAGTTCATGGCGGATGTCTTCGGTCCGGCGTTCATGCGGCTGTACCAGGTGGACAGCATCCGAAACCCGCTCCTCGGGCCGCTCGCCATCGAGGACGGCGGCCACGTGGGGCGGATCGTCCGCGAGGGGTTCAACAATCCCGATGAGCTGATCGACGGGGTGACCTACGTGAAGGCCGCCGAAGTCATCCGGATGCTTCGGCTGGTGCTGGGGCAGGATCGCTTCACGGCGGGCAAGGACCTCTACTTCAGCCGCTACAGGTTCGGCAATGCCGATACGGACCAGTTCTTCGAGTGTTTCGAGGAGGTTTCGGGCATATCGCTCGATCAGTTCAAGCGGGAGTGGCTCTATACCATCGGCTATCCGCGCGTTACGGCCAAAACGGATTACGACGCCGCAAAGCGGCGGTACAGGATAGCTTTTCGCCAGGAACCCAGGCCCGGGCGCGGGCCGTTCCACGTCCCCATCGAGCTTGCCCTCGTGGGGGAGGACGGCCGGGACATGGAATGGACCCGGCAGGTCTTGCAGTTCAAGGAAGAGGAAGCGGTGTTGGTGCTGGAGGATATTCCGGAAGCCCCGGCTTTTGCTTCCATCAATCGCGATTACTCCTTCTACGGCACGTTCCGGATGGAGGACGTCACCCCCGGTTTGTCGGCCCGGCAGGTCCGGATGGACCCCAACCTCTTCAACCGGGTGGATGCGATGCGGCAACTGACCGACCTGCAGAGGATCAGGCTGCTCGAGGACCCGGAAGCGGAAGTGGACCAGGGGTGGCTTACCCTTTACGGGGACGTGCTCCGGGACCGCGGCATCCCTCGGACCCTCAAGCCGTTCTTCCTGCGCATCGATGAACAGCCGATGGATCGGCGGTATTCCACCTGGTACCGGGAACAGGTCGTGGCGCGGGAGAAAATGATGCTGGCGGTAAACCGGCTCTATCGGGACGGGCTCGTGGAACTCTTCCATGAAGTGGACACCTACCGGCCCATGACCTCCCCAAAGGACGGAATCGAGGAGAGGATGCTGAAGCAGGTGCTGCTCGATCTGATCGCCATCGACGACACTCCCGACAGCCACCGGCTGGTGCTGGATCATCTCCGGGCCGCGACCACCGCCACGGACCGCGTCTCCGCCCTCCTGGCTCTCAACCGCGGTTCGGCGCCGGAGCGCCGCGAGGTGCTCGAGAAGATCTACGAAACCTGGCATGCGCACCTGAGCGCTTACGCCGCCTACCTCAGGGTCGTATCGAGCGGGACGTGCGAGGACGTGTTCGACATGATCGATGCGGAGAAGCGCCGCACGACGTTCGATATTACACAGCCCACGTGGTGTCGCGCTCTATTCCTGCCCATGGGGCTCAACAACAAGATGCTCTGGACGGACCGGGGCATCCGGTGGGTGGCGGACACGATCATCGAACTGGCCCCCATAAACGCCACTACGGCGAGCCGGCTTCTGAACGCGTTTCAGCAGGTGAAAAACCTCGAGCCGCGGCTTCGGGAAAAGGTGAGGGCGGCCTTGCAGGCGATCGTGGACAACGTTCCGCGGAGCGTCTGCCCGACGGTGCACGGCCAGGCGAGCACCTACCTCGCGTGAGGTGAAGTTTTTACCACGAAAAACACGAAAAGACACGAAAAGGTGATAACCTTTTTTCGTGGCTTTCGTGTCTTTCGTGGTGGATAAACATGGAGGAAGCCGCCATGCCGCGGGCTTTGGAAAGAGATCGGCGGTTCATGTGGCTCGTGCCGCTGTTTTGTTGCTCCGACGGGTGTTGTGCTTTCGCGGTACGACAATGTTTATATCTGAAGAGTGCGCTCAGTTCCATTTGCTCACCTCTCTTTTCATTTCCTCGACATCGAGGTGGTCTGCTGCAAAGGCTTTCCGGAGGAGTCTCGGCGGCACGAATCCATCATACTTCTGAAGCTGCGGGGCTTCCTTCTCGCCGACGAGATCTTCGCCGGTAATTTCCTTTTCCCGAACGGAAAGAATCCATCGGCGCAGTTCTTCTACGGAGCCTCTCCTGAACTGGACCGTCAGGAAGTAGGGGGATACGCCACCTGACGCAATCATGGTATCCGGCTCCGCGTCGTCGGCG
>CAYOVG010000245.1:0-11052 GCA_964407285.1 uncultured Syntrophobacteraceae bacterium | reverse complement strand
TTCCCGGATTTTGGACTGTTATAACCGGGACCCGCAGATTCAGGCCCGGGTCGTTTTGCTCATACGACACCACGGCTCTATCGGACACGTGATCCAGGGTGAGGAACCCGAAACGGTCCTCGACCATCTCACGGAAAGGCAGGACGACAGGCTCCTGGATGCTTTCGTGCTGCACGCGGTCCTTGCCGCGGCGGCCGTTCAGGAAGACCTGATGATCTCCGACCTGCTGGATCTGTTTTTATCTTACCGGGCGGCGGCCCTTCAGGTCATCAAGTCTCGCGGAAACTGGCGGACGCACCTGGAGGAAGGACTGAGGGAGAAAGGAGAGGTCGCGGCCGCGGACCCGGCCTTCGTGCCCGAACCGCTGAGCAAGTGCATGCCGGAGCACGATTTCGGCAGCGGCGTGGGCGATAGCGGGGTGATGGGCGATTGCGCGCTATGGCGGGGACGCTTCATCGGTTCACTGGAGCGGCTGTTGCGCCTGATGGGGGCGACGTGGATCGATTTTCAGGACCTCCAGATGTACCTGCTCGATATTCCCATAAACTTCATCTACCACAAGAAGAGGTTGAAGAGCATCGGTCCGGCCACGTTCGAGAAGCAGCTTTCCCTTGCGTCCAGGGTCCTCGATGCTCTGGCGTCCTTCGATGATGAGGCTTCCTTCTATTTTCTCTACTGCCTGGACCACCTCGGAGCGGGCATGCGCGTCTACGACTTCGACCCGCTCACCAGGTTTCTCGAGGCCAGGGATTGCCTCAAACTCCTGTTTGCTTCTTTTCGGGCTTTTCACTCGCATTTCGGCAAGGAAGCGACAGGGGGGACGGTCTGCTTCCACCAGTTGGGACAGATCATCCACAGGAGGCATATGGCCCTCAGGCAGGTGATCGAAAACCTGCCGGCCCCGGAGGGATCGTTCGGCCGAAAGGGTGGGAAAGGCGACGGGGCTACCGTCTTCAGCCATTCGTTCGGAGAGCTTCGCTTCGACCTGCGGAAAGGGGAAGGGAAAGGAGAGGCATCGGATCTCGGTGTCGTCAACGTGGTGTTCGAGGACGGCGTTCATATCGATTCCATGATGCGGGCGCTGGTTTCTCTTCGAAGCCACGGGGAGCTTACCGGCCGCTACCTGGATCTTATGGCCGAACTCGGGAACCTCCCGTTCGACGCCCGCGACTACAAGGAGATGCTGAGGCAGGCCTACGAGCAGCAAGTGAGGAAGATCAACGAGCTTACGATCAAGGTTTTCAAGGAGAAGCTCAACCATGCTTCCAATTTCTGCGCGCTGCAGGACCTGCACGAAGAAATGAGGCAGATGGAAACCGGAGCCGGTTTTTCCGAGGAACAGCAGCTACTCATGAAGGACATCTTCGAATACCACCGCACCCGTATACGGGACTCCTACCTCGACCTGATTTCGAGCAGAATCGAAGCCCTCGAATCCCCCGAGGAGTTGTCCGGCTACTGGGACGATATCAAATGCGAACTCTTCAACTGCCGCCACTTCGTAGGGAAAGAATACGAGTCCCTCATCGCCGAATTCATCGAACAGAAGCTGGCGGGGCTGGAGGGAAAGTAGACCTGTCACGCCACCTTCTTCTTACCGCTCACGTTCATCGGCATCGGCTTCACTCCGCCCGGCTTTCTCGGTTCGACGGGATACCCCGCCCGATGCCATTCACTCCATCCGCCATCGAGAACGTAGACATTTGAGAAGCCGGCTTCGATCATCTCCTGCGCCACCCTGGCGCTGGTCTCTTCGTTCGGTCAGTCGCAGTACAAGACGTATGTGTCCTTTTTCGGCAGGTCGCCGGTCCAGTCGCCGACGCTTGCAGGGTTTTCCCTGACGGCGCCCTTTACCTTGTACTTGCTGTCTTCCCAGTCCAATCCGGAGCGGACGTCCAGAACAGTCACTCCGGGGCTCCCGAGCATGGATTTGAGCTTATCCTTATCGATCGTCCGGACCCGGGATTGGTTCCGAGCATGGACATCACCACCGGCAACAAAGAAAAGGACCAGCGGAAGAAGAGCCATCAAGCCCGCTATTGTCCGGAGCCGCCGCCCGTGTGAACTCCTCCGTTTCGACATTGCTTTTTCCCCCTTTTTCCGGTTTTTCGGGTGTGGTGGTCCGGTTTTCCGGGAACGACGGAGGTCTCCGGCGGTTTGATCAGACTCCCCGAAGACCTTCAGAACGTCTCTTTTTTTCGATGCGCCGCCTTTGCCGTCGGGATACCGGGAAATCCGGAAAGCCGCAAAGGGATGCGGCCACGGAACTGACTCCCTGATTTCAACGATATGCAACCAATATAAGAAGGAAATCCGACCGGACAAGCTCTTCGGCGCGGAGCGAGACGGGAACTGGGTTGCGGGTTGCGGGTTGCGGGGTGCGGGGTGCGGGGTGCGGGGTGCGGGGTGTGGGGTTGCGGTTGCGGGTGCGGGTGTGGTTGTGGGCGCCGCGACTTCGGCTTCTCGCAGGTAGCGGGCGCATTTTTATTCGGTCGTGGTAGTTCCGGGCAACGGCGATTACACTAAACTTGCATGTTCGGAATAGTGTTTTCGCACGTTGAGCATAGAGGAGAGGATGACCTGAAGGCTTTCAATCAACACAGTGAATGTTACAATTCAGGCGTAGCGATCTCGTATTCTTTTGGATTGAAAGGGGCAGACGCCCGCGGCCGCCGTTTTCGGGGAGAACGATGCATCCGGAGGGGAGAGAGGGAGGAGAAAGACCAATGAAAGCCAGTGTTCTTGTTATCGAGGATGAAGAGCTTCTCAGTTTGACATTCAAACGATTTCTCCTCAACGAAGGTTATGATGCGTTGACGGCGGCGAGCTACGATGGAGCGCTTGCGCTGATTGCCGAAAGGAGTTTCGATCTCATTTTCGCCGACATCATTTTGGGCGGCAGGACCGGGATCGACGTGTTACGGGAGGTGAAAAAGACGCAGCCGAATTGCCAGGTGGTGATGATAACCGGGTATCCGAACGTCGATACGGCCACGGAGGCAATACGGCTGGGCGCTTTCGACTACATCCCCAAACCCGTGGAGCAGGAAAAGCTGCTGAGCGCCGCCCGGAGGGCGTTGAAGCACAAGGAGATCATTGAAGAAAAGGAGCGGTACCGGCGAAATCTCGAAGCCATTTTCCGAAGCGTAAAGGACGGAATCATCACCGTGGATCAGAACTTATCCATAATCGAAATAAATGAAGCCGCCATGAAGCTGTGCGGCCTCACCCGCGGTTCCGTCGGACGGTCTTTCGAAGCTTGCGCCGACGACTGCAATAGACGATGTTGCGACGCTCTCTTGAGAGCGATTCACGAAAAGCGCAGCACCGACCTGCATCGCTTCCAGTGCGAACGGAAAAACCGGCCGGCTCACGTTGTGACCCTGACGGCCTCTCCTCTATTGGGAGCGCAGGGCGCTTTCCTTGGCGCCGTCATAGTACTGCGGGACGAAACCCGCCTGTCGGAACTGGAGCGGGGACTCAGCGCGCGCGAAAGTTTCTTCGGCCTCATCGGAAAGAGCGAAAAGATGCAGCATGTGTACATGCTGATCGAAGACCTGGCCGACATGCAGACGACCGTCCTGATTACCGGAGAAAGCGGAACGGGGAAGGAACTGGTGGCCGAAGCGCTGCATTATGCCGGAAATCGCCGGGCCAAACCGTTAGTCAAGGTAAACCCGGGGGCCCTTTCGGAGAACCTGATCGAGAGCGAGCTTTTCGGGCATGTTCGAGGGGCATTTACCGGCGCCAATCGAGACAAGATCGGCCGCTTTGAAATGGCTTCCGGAGGGACGATCTTTCTGGACGAGATCGGAGACATTTCACCCGGCATTCAGCTCAAGCTTCTGCGGGTGCTCCAGGAGAAAGAAATCGAGAGGGTCGGCGGAACCAAATCCATCAAGGTGGATGCGCGGATACTGGCGGCTACGAACCGGGACCTCCGAGAAAATGTCGGGAACGGCTCCTTCAGACAGGACCTTTACTACCGTTTGAAAGTGGTGGAGGTGAGGCTGCCCGCATTGAGAGAACGCAAGGAGGATATTCCTTTGCTGGTGGATCATTTTCTTGGAAAGTTCAGCAAGGAGTATTCGAAGGAGATCGTCGGTGTTTCGGGAGAGGTCATGGAACGGCTAATGACGCATGACTGGCCCGGAAATGTGAGAGAACTGGAACATGTGCTGGGACACTGCTGCATCGTGTGCCGGCAGCCCATCATCACGACGGAAATCCTCGCTTCGGATTTCGGTGCTCCAACCGGAGCGCAGGGGAACGATGAACCGTCTTCCCGGCCGGTATCGAGTGTGGAATCCGACGCCATCCTCGAGGCGCTGAAGGATGCGCGATGGAACAAAACGCTCGCTGCGCGTCATTTGGGCATAAGCCGCCGCACGCTCTACCGGAAAATGGAGGAGTACAAGATCAACTGATTGTGTGCCATGACACACCATGTGCCGACACACAATGTGCCAAAGCACACCTCCATTCGGCGAAAGCCGAATATCCACTCCCCCGCATGCGTGTAAGGAATCCCGCCGACTCTTCGTTTTATGGAAAAAGTTTTAACGTTTTCCAATAGATGCGCTTGTATCTCGTTGCCTTCCATGCCTGTTCGCAAGTATTTTTCGGGTCGGCATGGTTGCTGCACTGAATCAGCCGCAGAGATTCTTACGGGATGGGGAGTATTCAACTTCTCAAGTGAAATGGGCTTGTCCTACGATCTTTTCAGTCGGGGATGTTTGATCGAGGACAAGCTCCACCTCAATCGACACAGAGGAAAAACTATCGTGTATGCCTGTTATATAAAAGACGAAAACCAGCACAAGCACCAGGCTCCGTCATGCAGGTTCGCCGGCGACATAGACGGATTCGTACGGGAGTTCGAGAGCGTTCACAGGGAAATCACGATCGAGAGGCGGGTTGAACTCCGGGAGGAGCAGATACCCGAGCACCTTCGGAGCATCATTTTTGAAACGATCCAGGAGGCGTTTCTCAACATTGCCAGACACAGCCGTTCCCGGCACGTGATGCTGTCTCTGAAGATGAGAGAGAACCTCATAGAGTTGTCCGTGCAGGACGATGGGATAGGCTTTGCTCCCGGGGCTTTGCAGAGGCGCGGGATACCGAAGAGCGGCCTCGGGCTTTCCGGCATCCAGGAACGTGTGGAATCTTCAAACGGTATTTTCGCCATCAAATCCCGGCCCGGAGAGGGCGCCACGGTTGTGGCTTCATGGGATGTGAGGAAACTGAGTTGAACCGTCTTTTGGAACGAGCCTCTCGAATGCCGGATGCAAGAAAGGTTTACGGCATGGGATCTGAACAAAACTCCCAACCCGTGAAGAGGTTTTGCCTTTTTGCACTTATGCCGCAAGACAAGTGCTACTGCACGAGCCTGCGCAGCCTGGACGTGGAGGCTACGCTTTACTACTGTGCGGAGCACTTCGAGGAGTGCGAAATATACCGGGCGATCTGCCGTCGGCAGGAGGCTGAGCGGGATGACTCGACAGAGCAGTGATCCCTGAGGTCAAATGGTTTTGTCCCGTTCCAGAGCTCGGATGGATTCCAGAATGTCGGATAAGGCGTCATCGAAGGTACTTACAGCCCGGGCAATTTCAGCGGTTTTTCCCTCGCGGATTGTCGCTTCCAGGTCCCTGGCCGCGGTATAGAGTTCCGTGATCGACAGGTTTCCCGCCACGCCCTTGATCGTATGGGCCATGCGCGTTGCGGCGTCTATCTGTCCCTTGTCCAGTGCTTCGCGGATCTGCCGGGTCGTGTTCCCGTGTTCCGCGGGAAAGAGCTTCAAGCTCTTTGCGATCAGATCCCAGTTGTTGCCCCACCGTTTCATGGCGGCATCGCGATCGAATCCTTTGAACCAGTCAAGGGGCGGGACTGGGGGAGTCCGGGATAATGCGGGTATCGCCGCAGCGCCGAGACCGCTCTGCCGGGCATTTGCATCCACGGATCCTTCCACAATGTCCTTCGTTCCGGTCTGTTCCACTCTTTCGTTTTCGGTTCCGGACGCTTCAGATTCGGCAAAGTCGTCACGCGCTTTAGCCGCCTCGGTCGTCTCCCCAGTAGGGGGCCCCAGTTTCTGCGCGAGTTTAAAGTAGAATTCATCCGGGTCGAAGGGCTTGGCGATATAGTCGTCTATCCCGGCTTTGAGGCATTCTTCCCTATCGCCCTTCATGGCCAGGGCGGTCATCGCAATGATGGGGATGTGACTGAAGCGCGGGAGCCGGCGTATTCGACGGGAAGCTTCGTAGCCGTCCATTTCGGGCATCTGGATGTCCATAAGAATCGCGTCGAAAGTGGCGGCGGAGGTTGATCCGGTCAATACCTTCAGAGCGTCCACACCGTTGACGGCCGTTTCGACTGTTACGCCTGCGTAAGCCAGTAGTTCGGCGGCGATCTGGCGATTGATGGCGCTATCTTCCACCAGGAGGACTCGAGCGCCCTGCAGCGTCGCCATGGTTTCCGCCGAGGTGTGCCTGGTGTAGCGGCAAGACACCGGTATGCCGGCGACCTTATGGTAGAAAACATCCAGGAGGGAGGATCTCGTGACAGGTTTGACGAGGTGAAAGACTTTGTCCCCCACCGTTTTCAATCGCTGCACGCTTCCTTCACGTTCGAGGGGTGACACCATAATAATGAGTGGAACGAGAGAAAATTGCGGAAGCGCGCGGATTCTGCGGCATACCTGTATCTCGTCCACTCCCGGCATATTCCCGTCGAGGATAACCATGTCGAAGGAATCTCCCTCTGCGCGGGGGGCTGTCTTCGAGACCTCACGTAGCGCTTTGACGGCTTCCTCTCCGGAAACCACCGACGTCACATTGAATGTAAATGCGCGCAGAACCGTCTCGACGGCTTCACGAACGGCCGTATTGTCTTCTACCAGCAGTATCCGCTTGCCCCAGAGAGCGACGGGAGGCAACCGCCTCTCGGGGACTTCCCCGGAAGGCTGCCGCGCCAGTTCGATTATGAAGGAAAACGTACTTCCCTTACCCAGCAGGGTATCGACCCAAATGTGTCCACCCATGATGGTGACGAGCTTCTTGCATATGGCGAGGCCCAGGCCGGTGCCGCTGAACTTCCGGGTCGTGGAGCAATCCGCCTGGCAGAAGGGGTCGAAGAGCTTCGGCAGGTATTCCGGGGAGATGCCCATCCCCTGATCGGCTACGGAGAATCGAATTCGCGCGCTGTCCGCGCTTTTGGCCTCCAACGACACTCGGATCACCACCTCGCCTTTTCCCGTGAACTTGACGGCATTGGACATCAAGTTGATAAGCACCTGGGAAATCCTCAGCGGATCACCCACCAGGGTGCAAGGGACGTCCTCGTCGACAGCCATGATGATTTCGATTCCCTTCTCGGCTGCCTTTACCGCGAACAGGTCCGTCAAGCCGTTGAGCATATCGTCCAGGTGGAAATCCGTCCGGCTGAATTCGAGCTTGCCGGCTTCGATCTTGGAGAAGTCCAGAATGTCGTTGAGTATGCCGAGCAGCGAATGCGCCGACGAGTGGATTTTTTGCAGGTAGTCCATTTGCTGGTCGGTAGGTTCGGCCAGTTGAGCCAGATGCGTAAGACCGATGATGGCGTTCATGGGAGTTCGGATTTCATGGCTCATATTGGCAAGAAACTCGCTTTTGGCGCGATTGGCGGCTTCCGCGTTTTCCTGGGCCTTTCTGCGCTCGGCCATTTCCGTTTCGAGTTCCCGTGTGCGGCTGAGGACCTCTTGTTCGAGGGTGTCGTTTTGGAGGGCCATGGCCCTGTCGCGTGTTTCTATCTGTTCGAGCATGGTGTTGAAGCCGTCCACGAGGGCCCCGATTTCATCGTCAGTATGCTTGACGGCCCGGATGGAATAATCCCTGTCCCTGGAAATGGATTCGGCCGCCTGTTTAAGCTTGAGGATGGGGTCGGAGATAATGCGCTCGAGCATGCCGGAGATAAGAAGGGCCATGGAAAGGCTGACGACCAGGATAGCAGCGGAGATCCAGGCGTATCTTTTCAGGTGTTCCCAGACATGATGCATGCTGTAGCGAATTACCAGGGTCCCGATGGACTCGCGGTCGAATTCGACGGCCTTATACCAGATCAGGTCATCCTCTGAGAAGACAAACTCATCGGTGGACGATTCCATGGCATTATAGGCTACGGGCGTGGCCTCGCCAGGTTGGAACCGAGGGGACGAGTAAGTCGCGAACACCTCGCCGTTGCGGTCGAAGAGGAATGCACAACGGATGTGGTTATTGATATGGAGGGATGTCAGGAGCCGAGTGGCCGCGTCGGCGTCTCCGAAGGCAAGAGCAAAATTGCTGTTCTCCGCGATAAGTTCCGCGACTATGGCGGCTTCCTTCACCATGCCCTCGCGCATGCTGCGAAGATCGTTTACGAAAAACGAGCTGACGGCGAGCAAGAGCGCGATGCAACTGGTCAGCATGGTGATCAGTTTCAACTTGGTGCGTATGGAAAGCCTTCGAATACGCCCTTTCATTGCTGTTCCTCCCGGAAGACCACACCCAATTGGATCATTTTCGAAGGAATTTTCACTCCGGCGCGTTTTGCGGCATCCACGTTGATCTCGAACCGGATCTTGGAGTCGGTACGGAGAAACCCGATGATGCCTCCGGACTGGAGAAAAGCATGGCTGTCGCCCACGGTCATAAGGGGGCGGTCCTTGAATCTTCCAAGGATCGGTTCCCAGTTTTGCCGGTCGGTTCCGTTGATATACAGGATGTGGCAGGGAGCGCCTGCAAGAACTTCGTTAAAGGGACGCACGGTGAGCCTACGGCCCTGCACGATCTGGCCATCCAGCCAGGGAAGATACTCCGATAACGATTTGGGGGTCACCACACTTACAACGAGGGGGTCCTCGGGACTGTTGAATCCGTTTGCCGGGATCTCCACGACTTTCGCGCAATTCAGGAGAAAAACCGCTATGTATTTCTCTTCCGAGACGGCCGAGGGTTGAGCCCAGGGAGATTGGGAGCGCGGGACCACCAGCGCCACGGCCAGCAGTGTTATCAGAAGGAGCCTGCCCGGAATGCACGGCGCCGCGGCAGGTCTTCCCGTGAGCAAAGGCACACGGACCCATGCCGGCATGATGATGGATAGTTTTTCTTTTCCGGTCGGATTTTTCAAACCACAGGTCCGAACTATCAAATAGTCCCAAGTTACGTTGACACTTGCCTGTAGGCTTACTTGCACCCTTGCATCAACAGTCCTGCCATGATTACCCCATTGTGAGCGGTTCTCCGAAGTTTCGAAATTATAATGCCACATCTAACAGCCGATGTACATATCACAAATGCTTAGTTTCGAATGCTGCGTTCGACTTTCAAAAGGTCAGGGTCATCACGGCGAGCACGCTACGTGGAATTTCGACGATGAATCCGGGAGGATGGATGTTCGACCAGTATTCCGGGTGTCCTTCGTCCAGGAGATTTTGCCCCACGAGGGCGAATTCCGTATTGCGGACCGGCCTCCATGCCAGGCGAAGGTCCAGCCGGAAATAGTCCGGGATTTTGATGTCCTGAAATCCGGGTGGATTTTGAGGAACCCTGTATTCCAGCGCATCCGTCCAATAGAGATGGGCATCGAATTCGAGGTTCCGGGCCAGATCCAGCCTGGAGTGGATCTGGAACTGATGCCGGGGCACATCGCCGTCGAAGTTGTTCGATATGGTTATGGGATCGGGATACGGTCCGCCCAACGGAACCGGGTGGTAGTTCGTGAGGAGGTAGGAATAGGACAGCCGCAACAGCCAGTTGTCGAGAACCTTGCAGCTTTCGGAAAGTTCGAGTCCATACGATTCGGCTTTCGAGTCGAAAGTGTTGGAAATTCGCCACCTCACCGGATTGTCGAAGTCATAGATCCAGGAGTGTATATGCTCGTAGTAGTTGTAAAAAAGATTCATTTCGAGGGTCATTCGGGGCGTAATTTGGTTGCGGTAGCCCAATTCGTAGGCCGTAACCGTTTCGTCCTCGAGTTCTCCGCCTCCCACAAGCGATCGAGGAGGGATAATCCACTCCGAAACCGTGAACCAGTTGTACGTGGGCGGGCGAAGCGCGCGCGATGCGGCGACCCACACCGTTTGAGTCGGGACCGGCTTGAAAAGCAGTCTTCCATTAGGTTGCAGTCCGTAGCCGGTCATTTCGTTATGTTCCACTTTCATTCCCAGAATGGCCCAAAGCCGGTCCGGTATGACCGCGATCTCGTCTTGCGCGAACACATTGTATATCACGACCTGTTCGTCGCCCCGCAGGAAATTGTCGACAAACCAGCCGGTGCGCGGCATGTAAGCGTTCCATCGGGCCCCTGCGCCCGAGACGAGCAGGTTTCGGGAATTGATCTGCCAGTTCACCTGGAATTCGATATCGTAGGTGTCGATGTAGCCTCCATACCCCTCTCCGATATTGGAATCCCCGTAGGCGGTGTCGATGTGATTGAAGTAGGTCTGGGCCTGCAGCGAGAAGCCCTCCGACACGTTCCAGTTCGCTCTTCCCAGGATATGGCCGCCGTCCCAAAATGCGTTGTTGTACTCCAACCGCGCAAAACCCGGGGGGCGCGTGGGGGGAAGGAATTCAGCGGTGCTCCCGTTAATGGCGCCGTCGAGCAGGAGGTGGACGCCGTCGGTCGGTTGCGAGTCGATGCGGAACCCTCCCTGGTGGGTTTCAAAGCCGTCTCTGGCGTCGACGCCGTCCCGGGTCTCGAAATGCCCCTGGGCGGTGTAGTCGTAATAGACGCGATAGAACGTGTTCGGACCGAGCTTCCCTCCATAGCGAACATCATTGAAAGCTTCTCCGGAAGTCCCCACGCCTCCCCTGGTCACAAGCCCCTGTGTATCCGCGGCGTTTTTCGTGATGACATTGATGACTCCGTTGAAAGCGTTGTATCCCCAGAGAGTGCCCCCCGGTCCACGGATGATCTCGACACGTTCGATATCTTCCGGCAACAGGTTAAACCTGCTCCAATTGATCTCGCCGCTGAACTCGCTGTATACGGAACGGCCGTCTACGAGCAGCAGGAGCTTGTTGGCGTCGATCCCGCTGAATC
>CAYOVG010000244.1:0-11070 GCA_964407285.1 uncultured Syntrophobacteraceae bacterium | reverse complement strand
GCCCACGACGGCCCCGTCGGCCAGCAGCTTCGCCGTTTGTCCCGCGGTGTCCTCCATCCGCTCGAAGCTCAGAAAATCGCTCCAGCCGCTCAACTCGGACGGAATCACCCCGTTGTCCGGAATGGGGGTCCCCCAGAAAACGTGCTCCAGCCGCTTCCCGGAAAGCGAGGGGTCCAATTCGTGGGCGACCGCCAGGGCCGCCCCGACGGCGCACCCGGCATCATAGGACGCGGGCTGCACGAAGATGTCCCGGAAAAGACCCGAAGCCAGGAGCTTGCCGTTCAGGCTGCTGTTCTGGGCGACTCCGCCCGCCATCGAGAGGTGCTCATGGCCCGTCACGTCGCGGAAGTGGGTGAGGATATGAAAGCCCATGATCTCAAGGGATTCCTGGAGGGCGGCGGCAATGTCCATGTGAATCTGCTCGAAGGGAGCGCCCTTCTTTCGAGGCGTAAGCACCCGGTAGAGAGCCATGGTTCTGTCGATGTGGATGGCGTAGTCCCCGTCCGGCAGCAGCGTGTAAAATTCCTTGAAAAGCTCCCGGAACCGGGACGCGTCGCCGTAAGGGGCCAATCCCATCACCTTGTATTCGTCGTAGATGCGGTAGCCCAGGAAGTTGATCACCCTGGTGTAGTAGTTGCCGAGGGAGTGCTCCTGCGTCTTGTTGAGGAGCGCCGAGAGCCTGCCGCCGCGCCCGTCCAGCACCATGGTGGAAATCTCCTCGCCCACTCCGTCCATGGAGAGGACGAGGCTGTTCTCGAAACCCGACTGGAGGTAAGCGCTCAGGGCGTGCGACGCATGATGGCTGACGAACCGGAACCGCTCCTGGGGAGGCCGGTATCCGAACTCGCGCTCGAAAAGGTGCTGGGCCGTCTCACGCGAACTCAGGGGCTGAACGGCTTCCGGCTTCATCAGGTGGAACAGCTTGAAGAAGTAATCCATGTAATCTTCGGAAGCATAAATGGAGATATAGTCCACATCCCGCAGCCGGACCCCGCGGCTTTGCAGGCAGGACCGCACCGCCATCGCACTGAACTTGTTCGAGTGCTTGATCCGGTCGAGCCTTTCCTGCTCGATGCCCGCCACGATTTCTCCATCCTCCACCAGCACCGCCGCCGCGTCGTGCAACAGGTCCATGGTGAACCCGCAACGGGATTCATAAACTGGTTCGATCCCCCCGGAAATTCCGAGTATGAGCATAACTCAGCTCCTTTCGAGATGAAATTCCGTTTCAGATAACCCAACTCTACTGTTACGAACGACCGGCTTGCATCCGGCGCGCGTTCCGGGACCGGCGGACCAGCGCGGGCGCCCCGGAGCCGCCAGGACCGCTCTTTTCCTCCGGGTCCAAAGCGGGCTTTCCCGCCTGTAAGCGCAGGTAGGTCACGGGAGGCGGCTCTTTGGGAAGCACGAGGCTCAAAAAACGGTCCTTTTCCTGAAAGAGAAACCCGGCATCCAGCAGGGAGGCGAATGCCCTGTCGATAGCCTTTCCGCTCACTCCCAACGCTTCCGAGAGTTCCTCCACGAGCCGGGGTACGCCGGCGGGTTTCGCCAGGCGCTCCAGCACCTTCAGCCCGAGGTCGCCGACGGGATGCTCCCGCTTCTCGCCGGAGCGGGAATCGAGAACAAAAACGTCATCCCCCCGCCTCTTGAGGTAGAGTTTCGGCGAGGATGCGGGGGCGAGACCGGCATCCTTCCACTTGGACAACCACACGTCCATTGCGGTCTTCAGCCTGTCGTACCACCTGTTGAGGTTCACGACGTACTCACCGGAGCCGTTGTGGTCCAGGAAGTAGTACGCGAGGTTTATCACCGCATCCTCCTCGAAGGGATACACCAGGGCGTAGTAATCGTACGGCCGCAGGTCCATGCCGTATTTCTCTCCGTGCTGGAAATAGTGGCTGTACCGTCCGAAGCTGATGGGATAGACGCCGACGGGAGGCGGGAGATGCACCAGCAGCGGCATGTCTCGAAGATACTTTTCGTAGACGCACTCCTCCTCTCCGGGAAAACCCACCAGGAGATTCCACACGGGATAGACATCGTGCATCAGGCAATCTTTCAATAGCATTATGTTGCGAAAAGCGGTAGTCCCTTTTCCCATCAGCTTGAGGGTCGATGTAGCAAGAGCTTCCACGCCGGGCTGCACGGCCTTCACTCTTGCGCCGGAGAGAGCTTCCAGGTCCCTTTCTTCGAGATCCGCTCTCACTTCGTACCAGATCATCACCTCACGGGGCGTATCGAGCAGAGGAAACAGGTTCGTGAAGTAGCTCTTGGGGCAGATATTGTCGACGGAATCGAAGCGCCGGCATCTCGATGCGTACCGGAAAAGCGATTCGAACTGCCTCAGGGCATTCTCCGGGCTCATTTCGCCGTACCTGACGGACATTCCATTCAGACCGCAAAAGGTGCACTGCGACCGTTCCCCCCACCAGCACCCTCGCGATGTCTGAAAGAGCAGCACCGGAGCCACTTCGCCATTGGGGAAGTTCCTGTCGAGCGAATCCAGGAAGGAATCGTAGTTCAGTTCGATCGGAACGTTGATGTCCCGTTCTTCCCCCATCCACGCTCCGACCGCTATATCGATGTCCCGCTCCACCGCCATGAAGGCTCCCGGGCCGTCGGGGGATTTCTCGGGGTCCCACGCCGTGGAGCAATTCTCCCGGGAGAGCACGCCGGGAATCCGGTGGCATGCATCCATGTCGCCGGCGAGGCGGCGCCCCACGAATTCGGGAAAACTCTTCAACGCCGGACCGCAAAACACAAAATCGATCTGCCCGATGCGCCGGGCGATTTCCTGCCCTGTGGGAGGGTCACAGGGCGCTCCGCCCATTATCGTGATGATGCCCGGATTTCGCTCCTTGAGCTTCCGAGCCATGGCAAAACCGGCCGTGCACTGGGAAAACAGGGTGGTGAATCCCACGATGGCGCCTTGATCCAGGCGGTGCTTTTCCACCATCTCGTCGAGAAAACGGTCCAGCCCGGCCCGCTTTTCCAGGATACGCCGCCTGAATGCATGGCCCTTCTCATCCCGCGCCGGATAGTAGCGTCTGAAGTACTCTTCGGCATTATCGGGCGCATCGGGAAACGCCGCCTGCCGGAAGAACCACTCCCCGAGCCCGGCGCCGACTGCGTCCAGCGAAAGCGGAAACGCGTAGTCGTCGATCCCGCCTATGAAATGGACGAAGTCATGGTTGAGGTAAACGATTTCCGTATCGACCCGCCCGGCGTATTCGCTGTCCACCACGGCTTCGAGTTGGGTCAGCGCCAGGGAGGGTACGGGCAAAGCCGCAAAGGGCATATTGATGAGGAATATTTTGAGCATCGCCGTTCTTTCCATGTTTTTCATCGAGTTGCCGCTCATCGAGGACGCCGCGCGGACGGAAGCTCGAAGCAGACGACAGTTGCAGGCCCGGCGGCCGGCGCACCCGCAAATAGCATCCAGTCTTGATTCGAAGTCGCATACTACACCAACAAGAGTAAAAAAGTAATACTAAGATGAGGGTAAAGAAAATTGGAATGCGCCTATCAGGGAATCGTCACTCTCCGGAAACCGCATTGACGCAATTGCATAATTGAGCTAATGCTTGCAGGCTTATACGAATCGCAGGCATTTTTGCCCCGCGCGGATGACTTCCGGAGTTTTTGACGACCTTGAGCGGTCACGGCGGCCGGCAGCCACTCCGTCGTGCTCGACGGGCAAGGCGCGGCCGCCCGCCGTGACCGCGCGGGGCCGGGATCTCAACCATTCGCAATACGCCCCCCAGGGATGAAGACAACTCGCTCACACTACCGCACGCGGCTCGAACACGGGCATGCGGAAGAGGATCGACTCATGGATTACTTGAACTTCCTTCTATCGTGGACCCCCGTACTGCTGATCACCGTGCTGGCGGTGGGACTGAGGCGGCAGGCGTTGGACCTTGCCGTATGGGGGACGCTCTACACGATCGGCCTGGTCGTCCTCCATTTCAACACTTCACCGGGCGTCGTCTTCCTGGCCGGAGTGGACGGCATCCTCACGAATCTTCCACTGCTCCTGGTCATCTACGCGGGCATGCTGCTTTCGGGACTCCTGCTGGAGACGGGATCGCTGGAACGCGTGGTGGGATGGTTCTCCAGCCTTGCACGGGACCGCAACCACAGCACGATTCTCATCGCCGTGGGGTCGGGCAATTTCATGGAGGGGGCGGGAATCGTCGCCGAACCCATCATCGCTCCCATGCTGAAGGCGCATGGGCTTCCGCCGGCGGGATGCGCGGCCCTCTCCATCGCGGGCTATGCCGGGCTCATGATCCTGGAGTTCGGCGGGGCCTTCCTGGCCGTGCTGGCGCTCGTCACGGGGCTCGACACAAAGGTCCTGGGCGCCGCGACGGCAATCCTCTCGCTGCCCGCCACACTGGTGATGGTTCTCTACATCCCCTGGCTGCTGGGCCGGGGGAGCGAGTTCTCCTCCCAGTTCGTGCTTCTTGCCGGTTCCGCGCTCCTGGCCGCGGGCGGAGCGCTGCTGGCGGTCCACTACATCGAACCTTCCATCTCGGGGCTTTTCGGAGGTCTGGTGGTTATTGCCGCGCTCACCCTGCCCGGCAGGCGCCGCCTGATGAACCTCGATGCGCGTCTCGTTCGCGACATGGCTCCGCTGCTCCTGCTCATCGCCTGCCTCTTCGCCGTCAATCTCATAGCGCCCCTCAAGGAGGCGGCCATCGGGATGTGGCCCGCCAACCTTTCCATCATTCCAGGACACGAGATCTCTTTTCGCCCCCTGGCTTCGACCTATACCTACATTTTCCTCTCATACCTGCTGGCCGTGCTGATGGTCCGTAGAGAAACTCCGCCGTGGCGTAATTTCAAGGCGACGAACAGGCGCGCGTGGAAGCCCATGCTCGCCATGGCCCTTTTTGGCGTCACCGGGCAGATCATCGCGTATTCCGGGTTCGAACCGGGGTTCGCCTCGGTGAATCCGGCCAACAGCATCGCTTTCACCATGGCGGACGGAGCAGTGAAGCTGTCCGGGAGTTTCTACCCTTTCTTCGCCCCGCTTATCGGATGGGCGGGAACGTTCCTTACGGGGTACGGCGCCGCATCCATAGTCCTGTTCGGTAAACTCCAGGTCGCCACCGCGAATATGCTGGACGTCTCCCCGGCCTGGCTTTCGAGCGGCCTTGCAGTGGGAAGCGCGGTGGGGTCGATATCGTCTCCCCTCAAGATTGCGCTCGCAGCCCCCCTGTGCGGAGCGCAGGGCATGGAAGGGGAGATCCTGCGCCGCACTATCCCTTTGGGTATCGGGGCGGCCTTCGTGCTCGGCGCTTTCCTGCTCCTCGTGATGTAAGCCATCCCCGCCGCGCGCCCGCAAACGAAAATAGCGGACGGAGGTCGGAAATCGGAAATCGGAGGTCGGAGGTCGGAAGTCGGAAGAATGCAACGCCAGTCCGACCACCGACTTCCGTCTCCGGACAGAAGTCGGCAATCGGAGGTCGGAAGTCGGAAGAACTCTCTTCAATCCGATCTCCGACTTCCGACCTCCGACTTCCGTATCCGCGGTTTTCACGCCTCCCCCGCGAAATGGTCTGATCTCTGGAACCCGCGCCCCGCGACCCGAAGCCCGCAAAGCTCCCACAGATCTTCGTCTTCAGGATTCATGGTTTTGGAAGCGATCAATCAGAGGTTTCGAAGGGGAAAATCAGGGTTTCCGCAATAGACAGCATCCCTCTCTTACTTTAAGAATGCCGGTAACGTTAATTACTTCTCTCATTGGGGTTTATGGAAACAGGGTACAAAAAACGAGTAAAGGAGAAAGCAGCATGAAGAAGCTTATTTCGATCCTGTCGGCGGTTCTGTTTGCAGTGACGTTGCTGGTGGTTCCCGCAAGCGCCCAGGTTATGCCCGATGACACGACCACGATGGCTCCCGCCAAGTCGAAAGTGAAGAAGGTCAAGAAGAGCAAAAAGAGCAAGAAAACCAAGAAGGGCAAAAAGAGCAAGAAGAGCAAAAAGGCCCCCAGCACCTCGATGTAGTTTCAGCGATTGATGTGGGTGGCGTTTCGTATGGGGATACCACGCCACCTCCCCGGCCGCACTCTTGCGGTCGAGGCTACGAGGGCGGTAGCAGCAGGTTTTGAAGAGGAAAGAGTCGAGGTCCCCTGAGAGAGTAACAGCCGGCTTCTCCCCGCGTTTCGTTGTGGCCGCGGGGATGCTCGGTTCATTACAGCATCCGTTTGGTAGCAAGCCGGTGAGATGACTTTTGATCTTGGAGAGGGTCCGGGCTTCACGCCCGGACCCTCTCTTTTTGTACAGAGGATACAGGGAGCCGGAGACGCGCCCGGTTTTGCTTGACGCGAAATCCCTGACCGGGCATTTTTCCCGGCCGCCATTCGATTTTACTTGACACGAGACCCCGGCCCGCGCGATTTTCCGCAACCCGCAACCCGCAACCCGCAACCCGCAACCCGCAACCCGCAACCCGCAACCCGCCCCGGCTTGCTTCCAATACCGGGAGGTATTAACTAATCCTTAGAACAGCTTACATAGGCGGTACCGCTTCCTTTCCTCAGGCCTGAACAGGTGCGCCGGGTCTGTTGTCCCAGATTCAAAGAGGAAAATACGATGAAAATTGCAGTGATTTCTTCCGCCTTGCGGCCCGACAACTATTTCAGCCATGAAACCCGAAGCCATACCGTAGACCTTCTGGTGGAAGGACTGAACTCCCGAAACGTGGAAGTCGACGTTTTCCCGGCTTCAAACATATCGCAGATCAACCGTTCTCCCTATCGGGGCTCCATCTTCGTCGACAGGAAGACGGATGTGTACCGCGCCCTGGCCGACGAGTACGCCGCCTTCTCCCGGTTTCTCGAATCGATCGACTCATTCGATCTCGTCCACTATCACGACGGCCTCTTTCCCCTGGCGTTCAACTCCTTCCTGAAAGTTCCCACCCTGTACACTCACTACGGGGCGCTCGATTCCGGAGTCCTCCCGCTGTGCGGCAGGTCCGGCGAGCGGTGCTTCTACACGTCGCTGGCGAACGCGGACAGGCACCCGAACCTGGAATACGCCGCCACGGTGTATCCCGCCGTGGAGCCGGACCGATTCTATTTCCGGAAGCGAAGAGGGAGTTATCTCGTGTGCTGGGCTCCCATCCGAGCCGGGTACGGAGTCGAGAAGGCGGTGGAGGCCGCCGGGCGAACGGGCATCGACCTGGTCCTGGTGGGACCGGTGCAGGACGATGATTACTTCGGCGTGGAAGTGGCGCCGCATCTTGCGGGAAACCGCATCAGGCGCCTGGAGTATCCGAAGAGCGCCGAAGAGCGTGGCGAGCTGCTCGGCAATGCTCTTGCCATTTTGCACATGGCCGAACCCGGCTGTGCTCTGCCCCTCCCGCTGCTGGAAGCCAATGCGTGCGGCACCCCCGTTGTGGGGCTCGATGAGGGAGTACTGCCCGAGATAATCGAAAGCGGAGCCAACGGCCTTCTGTGCCGGGACATGGACGAAGTGGTCGCTTCCATTCCCGGTTTGGCGGATTGGGACCGGAGCCGCTGCCGCGATGTGGTGGAGGAGCGCTTCAGACCCAAGGAAATGGTTGACGCGTACATCGACGTGTACGAAACTATCCTGCGGAAAGCGAAGCCGCACGCGCACATCAGCCGCCCGCCCTGGGGCGTCTGGACGGTGCTTGAAGATACGCCGACTTATAAGGTAAAAAGGGTCGATGTGCTTCCGGGCAAACGACTCAGCTATCAGAAGCATTTCAAGCGAACGGAGCACTGGATCATCGTCAGGGGAGAGGCGGCCGTGACTCTCGACGGCCGGCGGATCGATCTCGAGGCGGGCGATTACATACACATCCCGTTCGAGGCGCGCCACCGGATCGAGAACACAGGCTCCGATGTAATGACATTCATAGAGGTGCAGCAGGGTTCTTACTTCGGCGAGGACGACATCATCCGGATCGAGGATGACCACGGACGGGCCGGAACGATTCTGTAGGACGGGCCGCGGGTTGCCTCCGGACTGCGCGCTGCGCGGGTTGCGAGTTACGGGTCCGGGACCGCGTAAATCGCGGGCATGGAACCGTTGTGCTCGGGTTGAGCGTTGCGCGGTTCTCGTTCCCACGCTCCCGCGCACGGGCGTTAACGTAAGGGTTCACATATGGTAAAGGAGGGGTGAATGTTCATCGTAATCATGGCGGGAGGGTCGGGGACACGTTTCTGGCCGGTAAGCCGGGCCTCCCACCCCAAGCAGTTCTTGTCCATTGTCGGCGAAAAGCCGATGATCGTGGAAACCTACGACCGTATCAAACCTCTGGCGCCGGACGATAAGGTCGTCCTTGTGGTGGGGGAGAGGCACAGGGCGGAGACGGAGAGGTTGTTCGCGGAGCACGGCGTCCACATCCTCGTCGAACCCGTCGGGCGCAACACGGCCCCTTGCATCGGCCTTGCCGCGGCGTTCATCGACCGCCTCGGAGGACGGGACGAACCCGTGGTCATCCTTCCGGCCGACCACTACATAGCCCGGCCGGACGCGTTCAGGGACACCCTGGATCTGGCCGTGCGAACGGCCGCGAACGGCTCCATCGTCACTCTCGGCATCGTGCCCACTCGCCCCGAGACGGGTTACGGTTACATTGAAAGCGAGGCGACGGATGAGGAAACCGCTGGCCGGGGTATTTTCCGCGTGCGGCAGTTCGTCGAGAAGCCGGACCTGGACACGGCGGTCCAATACCTGAGGAAGGGCGGATTCTACTGGAACGCCGGCATATTCACGGCCACGCCCGAAACGTTGCTCCAGGAATTCGCCGCGTTGATGCCGGAGTTTCGCCGCGGCCTGGATAGCCTTGCGCCGGCCTTCGGAACTCCCGGCCTGGATGCCGCGCTCGCGTCCCTCTATGCAGGGACCGAATCCATTTCCTTCGACTACGCCATCATGGAAAAGACTTCGCGGCCCCGTTACGTGGTCCCCTGTGAATGCGGGTGGAGCGACGTGGGTTCGTGGTTGAGCCTCTACGAGGTGAAGCAGGCCGCCGGGCGGGACGACGACCACGGAAACATGGGCGAAGGAGATCACTGGATGCACGATTGCCGCGGCTCTTTCGTGTTTTCCCGCGGAAAAAGGTGGATTGCGGCTATCGGGCTCGAGAGGGTCCTTATCGTGGATACGGAGGACGCCCTGCTGGTCGCCGACCTGGAACGGAGCCAGGACATCAAGAAGGCCACCGCTCACCTGGAAACGTCGGGGAGAAAGGACCTGCTGTAAGATCCCTTTTCCTTTTATCCCCTGCTCCTGCGGGAACGGCGAACGAGCGGTGGAGGTCCGGGAGCGCTGCGGCAGAAGAAGGGGATACCAACAAGCACTCGGGAGCAGAGGGCTACCTGCCCGCTCTCGGAGCGGCGGAGGAGTTCGGAAGGGTTGTTCTTTGCGCCTCGCCCGCGAGGTTCAATGACGGGAGAAAGCAGCACCTCTTACCAAGATGCTCTACTTGTGGAGTTTGTTCCTGCGCCATCGCGGAGATTCCTTCGAATGTCTTCAAGACGGCAGGGTGGAACCGCACACGCCGGTAAGGTCTGGACCTCATTTTTCCTCCTTTTCTCAAACCATTCAACTAATCAAAGCAAAATTAGACACTTACTTAAGCACTTCGGAATAAGCGCGCAAGTCCCACTACCTTGGCGCAGACCACCAGAGAAGACTGTTGTGGTAAATCTCAATTAGTGCTATCGTTTGGCATGAAAACAAAACGAACAGGCGAAAAGCGAGACATAGGAGAGAGCGGCAGGCGAAGCGACAGGACCATATCCAGGCGCTTCGCGACAACACGGTTGCGGAAGAGCTGCCGGAGCCCCTGCTGCCGGAGATCCTTGCCGATATCGAGCACCTCTATCGGGACAGCCTCAAATCCGTTCCGATCCAAGGCGTCCGGATAACCGGGTGTATCCGCCGTACTTGATTCTTCATCGCATCATTTCCGGTTTTGTAGGGGGGAGCAAGTGCATCGGGGTTCTATTCCCCAACTTAGCCCCAATGCCTTTCAAATAAGCCGACTACCGTCGCCCCCACGAAAGTGGGGGGCCGGAAAGCCTCGTAAGATCTGGATTCCCGCTTAAAGCATGCGGGAATGACGGGTGAGGGGCCGGCCCGAATGGGTTATCCGAGGCGCCCGCTGAGCAATGCTCCCTTATTTGAAAGGTATTGAACTTAGCCCTGAATGATACACCTCCGAAGCATGAGTTCTGCAACTGCCTCACAGGATGCTATGGCAGTGTCATCTTTTCAAGAACCATCCGGAATTCATCCGGAGATGAAGCGGTGACGACCCTCTTGAGGAGAGCCCTCAGAACGGAAACATCCTCCACCTTGTCAATGAGTTCACGAATCGACGCGGGCGCGGGAGAGTCGAACCGGACCTCGAAGACATCGAACAACGCTTCACGGCTCATCTCGACTCGTCCTTCAAGGCGGCCTTTTTGCTCTCCTTTCTCCATTCCTCTTCTTTCGAAACTGGTGACGTAGGGCATCTTTATCGCCTCCTCGTAGGAAAACACGGCTTCGGTAAAACTCTTTTCCAGTTCCTCGGGCAACACCATCAGCCAGTCTATGAACCGCGAAAGCTCGATCACATCCCGCCGGGAATAGCCCCGTTGATAGAGCATCTTAACCAGTCTGAACTTCCATTCCAATCGATTTGAGGGATTATCGCCTGTTGCCATCGTTTTCAGATGCGCCATGACGACCACGCTGAATGGATTGGTGCTGCTCTCGAGGGCATGCCAGTCCGACTCGAAGTCCCGGAGCTTCACGACTGGAAATTCGAGAACCGTCTTGCAGCCCCAAAGGGAGGAATCGAACCGGCAGGGACGCCACTCGGGGTGTTCGTCGGCCAGAATGACGAGGCTGGCGGTCGGACGGTTAATGTTATCGTTTAGCTCGTTTCGCATCAAGGAGAACGCCGGCGCCATTTTTACAAGGGTCCCGGACTGTGCGCGGGATGCGGTGCTGCGCAATCCCCAAGGGGATTACCGCCGGGAAGTCCACCTTGAAGGCTCCGAGATGCACAGCCGGTCTCCGTGGAGACTGCCGGGGC
>CAYOVG010000243.1:0-11085 GCA_964407285.1 uncultured Syntrophobacteraceae bacterium | reverse complement strand
CTTATGTGTACTAATATAGGTAATTTGATATTTGTACCCTCACGGATTCAGGAATGAAGTATACCTGATGGAAAAGTCCTTTGTCTACCAGCTTTTCTACCGCTCGGCCTCAGCGCCAATTCTACTGCGACAACTCAAATCTCGATTCGTATGAAAGGGTCCAATTGTTGCCGTATGGAACCTTAATTTTTTCTACGTCGGTCTTTGCATTAGTCCTGCATCTTGGCTTTTGAGTAAAATCAAGATCAGACTATTAAAGTCAACTGTTTCATTATTGGCAGCCAGTGCAGACACAGCCCGTGGGAAGTCTGTTTCATCCCCGGGCTTCTTTGCAAAGTCCCTATCCACATATTCCTAACCGGACATTGCCGGCTCCCGCTATTTTTGTTCGCAGGGTTCGCCAACAGAGTCGATGTCGGGTTTTCCCATCGTGGAACGGAAAGACCGGTGAGAGGGTGAATCGATGAAAACACGGGCATGATCCTCATCCAATGGGAAGTGTGACGATGAATGTCGATCCCTGCCCCAAGGCGCTTCTGGCCGTAATAGAGCCGCCGTGATGCTCAACAATCTTTTTGCAGATGGCGAGCCCCATTCCGGCGCCCTCATATTTACTGGATCGACCGAGAAGTCTCTGAAAGGGGGCAAATATCTTTTCAAGGTGCTTTTCCTCAAAGCCGATCCCGTTATCCTTGACGGTAATCCTCCAATTCCTCGCTCCATCCGGCTCTGCATTCACTTCAATTCTCGGGCTTTCCTCTCCATGGTACTTGAGAGCATTCCCAATGAGATTCTGGAAAAGCCGGCGCATCTGATTGGGGTCGGCCTTAATGCTTGGAAGGTCCCCAACCTCCACCTTCCCTCCTGTTTCCGAGATGCGAACCTCCAGGTCATCCAGGACTTCATGGATCAGGGTTGTCAAATCAAATAGAACAAAGGGCTCGGCCTTGGTGGTAACCCTCGAATACTCCAGGAGAGCTTTGAGCAGGGCCTGCATTCTCTCCGCGGCGCCGAGCATTCTCTCCAGATAGTCCTTCCCTGTTTCATCCAGCGCCTGAGCGTATTTGCTCTTAAGCCTCATTCCGAAGGATGTGACCTTTCTCAAGGGTTCCTGAAGGTCATGGGAGGCAATGGAGGTGAAGTCCTGCAGGGCTTTGTTGCTCTCTTCAAGCTTTGTCATGTAGGACTGAAGCTCTTCTTCCGCTCTCTTTCTATCGGAAATATCGGTCAGAATGCCGCAGACAGCATACATTTTTCCGTCCGTTGATCGAAGCGGGAACTTGAGCGAGAGGACGATGCGGGAGCCATACGCCTCGGGGAGGATCTCCTCCATTTCATGAGCCGACTCTGTTTCGAGGACCTTCCTGTCATTTTTCATCACCTGGTCGGCCAGTTCTTTCACGAGGACCTCATCAGGAGTTTTACCGATGACGTTTTTCTCGCTAATGCCCAGAGTTTCTTCATATCTGCGGTTGACCAGAACGTATCGATCCTCGAGGTCTCTTATGAATATCATGGCAGGTGCATAATCGAGAATGCTCTTGAACCTTGCCTCGCTCTCTTCCAACCTGTCCTGGGCGCGTTTCTGCTCGGTGATATCCTCCATCATGGGAAGGTAGTAGAGAGGTTTTCCCGAAACATCCCTCATGAGGCGAACTGAAAGATGGACCCAGACCGTCTCACCGCTCCTTGTGAGGTATCGCTTATCGAGCTCATACTGATCGATTTCTCCGGAGGTCAGACGTTTCGCAAGATCGAGACTCGCCTGGAGATCATCCGGGTGAGTGATATCCACGAAGCTCATTCCCGAAAGCTCTTCTCTGGAATATCCTGTAATGCGGCAAAGAGCATCGTTTACTCTCTGAAACCTGTAGTCCATGGTGACGATGGCAGCTCCAATCGGCGCCTGGTCGAAGGTTCTCCTGAAATGCTCTTCGCTCGAGCGTAGAGCTTCGTTTGTCTCGACAAGCTCTGCCGTCCTCTCACGAACCCTGCTCTCGAGTTCGTCGCGAGCCTTTCTAAGTTCTCCCTCCATCCGTAACCGTTGAGTGATGTCCACACCCACTCCACCGACATACCTCTTTCCAGAGGCGTCACGGAACGGGAACTTGAAGTTCCACCAGGTGATGCATTCCCCATCGGGGCCCGGCGTTTCCTCGGTTACATCGATTGCCTGCCCGCTCTCCAAAACGGCGAGGTCATTCTTGCGAAACTGCTCGGCTACCTCGGCCGGCCAGAGCTCAAAATCCGTTTTTCCTCTCCAGTCTTCAAATTTCACCCCGAAACGTTTCTCATAGGATTTACTCAAGTAAACATGACGGCCCTCCTCATCTTTCATCCATGCGATGGTCGGGCTGTTGTCCATGAAAGCCCTGAACCGCTCGTCGGTTTCCTTGAGAGCTTCTTCCGCCCTTCTCCGTAGGGACTGCTCTTCAGCCTCCTTCAATGCCCGCCGCACAGCCGGCCCAAGGCGTGCGGTCCGCTGCTTCAGAACGTAATCGCTTGCCCCCAGCTTGAGCGTCTCGATGGCCTGATCCTCACCCATCGTTCCGGAGAGGAAAACGAAGGGGACCTCCGGGCGTATCGTGCGAGCCAGCCGAAGTGCTTCCAGGGTATCCATGCCGGGGACCGTGTAATCAGACAGGATCAGGGCATAGGAGCCTTGCTCCAGCGCTTGTTGAAACGCGGGAAGGCTATCCACTCGGTCGATTTCGACACTGAGGCCGTCCGCATTGAGCAGTTCAGAGGCCAACTCGGAATCGATCGGATCATCTTCCAGATTGAGAATGCGCAATACCTGCTCCATGACTCACCTATCTTCCGGGGAGCGAGAAAAAGAACGTAGCGCCTCGTTCCACTGCTCCCTCGGCCCAAATCTTTCCTCCATGGCGCTCGATGATTCTGCGTGCGTTGGCAAGACCAATTCCAGTTCCTTCAAAGTCCTCGGGCCGGTGCAGGCGCTGAAACACTCCGAAGAGCCTCTCCACAAAGCGCATATCGAAGCCGGCTCCATTGTCACGCACAAAACAAACCACCCGGTCATCCTCCTGCTTGAAGCTCCCGATCTCTATCCTGGCAGGGTTTCGGTTCCGAGTGAACTTGACGGCGTTCGACAAAAGATTAACCACCACAGAGCGAAGCAGCGTCGGGTCTCCGCGTACTTCGGGAAGCGGGCCCATGTTCCAGTCGATCGCCCGGCCGGCGGTATCCGGAGCCAGTTCCTGCCTGGCTTCGTCAACGAGCTTTTCCAGGCTCACCGAAGCCTCCGCCATGGGGACGCGGCCCACGCGGGAGAATACCAGCAGATCGTCGATGAGTCTTCCCATCCTCCGTGCCGCATCGGAAATGAGCTGTACGTAGCGGCGTCCCTTATCCTCCAGCGCCGCGCCGGAGGTCTTTTCCAACAGCATGACGAAGCCGTCGATTTGCCGCAGCGGCGCCCGCAGGTCGTGTGAGACGCTGTAGCTGAAGGCCTCGAGTTCCCGGTTGGCAAGGGCAAGCTCCGCCGTGCGCTGCTTCACCCGCTCTTCAAGCCCGTTTTTGAGTCGGCGAAGCTCCGTCTCGGTTTGCTTTCGCTCTGTGATGTCATGCGAGATGCCGATAATCCCGATCGACTGACCTTGCGGGTCGCGATAGGGGGCTTTGCTCGTCACAAAGATCCTCTCGGTCCCCAAGACCGGCAACACCTCTTCATAGGTCTGGAGCTTTCCTTTCTCCACGATCTCACGGTCCCTGCTCTTCACTTTTTCCGTAAGCTCAGGCGGGAAGAACTCCCGGTCATTTCTTCCAACCACCTCGTCCGCGCTTCCTTTGCCGAACCGCCTTGCGCCGGCCTGGTTGATCATAAGGTAATTGCCCTCGAGATCTTTTACGAATATGGCCTCCTCCACCCCTTCCGTTACGGCCCGAAGGAGAGTGTAGGCTTTGGCGATCTCAGCCTCGTTTCGCCTGCGATCTCCGATGAGGCGAGCTACACGAGCCAGGACTTCCGATGAAGAGAAGGGCTTGTGGATGTAGTCCTGCACGGCGTCCCTGAGCAGAGTTTCCCGCAAGTTATCGTCCGCTTTCGCGGTGAGAAGCACAATGGGCGTGGTGTCGAGTTCACGGTGGCGGCGGATCTCCCCGACCATCCGGTCTCCGCTCATGTGAGGCATCATGATGTCGCTCAAGATGAGGTCGGGTCTTAGCTCCAGCGCCTTTGAAAGCCCCTCCCGGCCGTCGGCGGCTGTTTCCACCCGGTATTCCCGCCCGATGGCTTCCGAGAGATAGGCGCACATATCCGGGTTATCCTCCACCACCAGCACCAGGGGGGCATGGGGCGACCTGGCAGCGGAAGCCCGAATGGATCGCCCCCGCGGCCGGAGTTCGTCCAGCGCCTGCCGGCTCAGCTCGCTGTCCAGTTCATCCGGCTGCGTGCGCACGGAAGCTCCGGCAGGGGCCAGTACGGGAAGCTCAACGCTAAAGAGGGCGCCCGAATGTGGCGAATCGCCGACACGAACCTCCCCGTGATGGAGCGAAACAAATTCCTTGACGATGGATAAGCCAAGGCCTGTGCCCCCATACTGCCTGGCGGAGCCCGCATCCAATTGGCGGAACCTCTCAAAGACCACTTCTCCGCGGTCAGGAGGAATCCCCGGTCCGCTGTCGCCGACACTGAGCACCGCCGTCACATCCCCGCTTTGGAGCCGAACCTCGATTCTTCCGCCCTCCGGCGTAAACTTGAAGGCATTGGAGAGCAGGTTCAGGAGCACGCGCTGGATCTTATCCGGGTCAACCTGGGCAGGAAGCCGAGGCGGGGTGACCACCTCGAACTGAATCCGCCGCTCGGCCGCAACGCTTTCAAAAAGGGAGGCCACGACACGCACCAGCCAGGCCAGATCGATTGCGGCGTAATCGGCCTCCATCTTGCCCACCTGAAGCTTTGAGAGATCCAGAAGATCGTTGACGTGTTTAAGGAGTGTGCGCGCATTGCGCTCGACGGTCTTGAGATCACGCATCTCCTCAGCGCTCAAGTCGTCAGCTTCGAGCATCTTTTTCACCGGCCCCAGGATCAGGGCCAGGGGAGTGCGCAACTCATGGCTGATGTTCGCCATGAACTGATCCTTGGCCGTAAGAGCCTTTTCCAGTTCTTCCTTGGCCTGCTTGAGCTCGATCTCCATACGCTTTCTGGCTGTGATGTCCAGGTTCACACCGACCCAGGCGAAAATATCGCCCCCGTCATCCCGCACGGGCAGGCCCCGGGTGAGCACGGTATGAACAGCACCATGGCGGTCGATGATCCGGTGCTCGGAGTCCCAGGACTCTCCCGTAGTAAGACAGCTTCTCCATTTCTCGAAAAACGGCTCCACATCCTCCGGAACGAGCCGTTTCGTCCAGCCGAAACCCTGCTGCTCCTCAAGGGTCATGTTGAGAAGCTCAAGGAAAGAAGGGCTCACGTACTCCGCCTCTCCTTCGGCATTACACCACCAGACGCCGAAAGGGACGGCCTCACCCATCATGCGGTAGCGCTTCTCGGACTCAGCGAGTGCTTTAATAGCCTCTTCGGTTCGGACGCGGGTGACTGCAAGCTCGGCGCGCGCCGCTTCAGCCTCTTTCCTAGCCTCTTTTTCCCGGCGCTCGGACTCGGCATTGCGTTGCCGCAACTCCAGGAGCTCCCGGATAAGCAGATCTTTGCTTTTTTCTTCATCCCTCATTCTCTATCCTCGTTCGCGACCGGCACATCCTGAAATTGAAAAGGCTACTGCTTCTGGAGTGTGGGAAGGAAATGATCTCGGAATCGGATCACTCCGGTATACATATAAAAGATGGATCGCATAATTGTATCCGAATACCCACCGATGGCATACCCTCCGAGATCGGTGTTTCTTCTTCGGCCGTTGCGCCCGATTCCACGTACCCCCCGTCCAGTTTGTCGCCGCAAACGGCGGCGCCGCCGGCGCCGCGGTCCCCCGATTCCTGACTACGCCCGCGGCTCGTCGCGATCGAAGATTCCGGATACAATTCATCATCATTTTCACGGCCGCGAGTGCAGTTGAAGGACAGACGGGATGGATGACGCAAAGAAGACCAAGGAACAACTCATTGAAGAGCTCGTACGTCTCAGAGAGCAAAACGGATTTCTTGCAAAAGAGCTCGCCGATTCCCGTGGCCTGCTCGATGCTGTCATGGAGCATGCCCCGGAGGGGATAACCATAGCCAGTGGACCGGATGTGACCGTGCGGATGGTGAGCAAGTACGGGCAGGAACTGGTTGGGCGCTCTCCCGAAGCAATCGAGGGAATTCCCGTGGGCGAACACGTCGAGGCATGGGACATCTTCCAAAGCGACGGCGTCACCAGGGCCGCCAACGAAGAGCTGCCTCTCACCCGTGCTACCCTCAACGGGGAAGTTGTCGTCGGCGAGGAGTGGGTCATCCGCAGACCGGACGGAGAGAAGGTCACTATTCTGTGCAATGCCGGACCTGTCCGGAACCGGCACGGTCATATCACGGGAGGGATCATCGCCTGGAGAGATATCAGCGATCGCAAGCGCGCCATAGAGGCCTTGCGCGAAAGCGAGGAGCGTTTCCGCGCCTTCGTGACCGCCAGTTCGGATGTGGTGTATCGCATGAGCCCGGATTGGGCGGAGATGCGCCAACTGAGCGGCCGGGAGTTCATCCCCGATACGGAGGGTCCGAGCAGTACATGGATCGAGAAGTACATCCATCCTGATGACCAGCCTCATGTGCTCTCGGTCATCAGTGAGGCCATCCGGACAAGGAGCGTCTTTGAGCTGGAGCACCGGGTCCTGCGCCTGGACGGCGCCCTGGGCTGGACGTTCTCGCGGGCGGTCCCGCTGCTGGATGCGAAAGGCGAGATCGTTGAATGGATCGGGGCCGCTAAGGACGTTACCGCACGCAAGCAGGCCGAGGCTCGATTGGCATCCGACCTGGCTGCCTTGACCCGCCTGCATGAACTGAGCACAAGAGTTCTGGAAATAGGGAAGTTGCAGCCGCTGTTGCAGGAGATCATGGACGCGGCCGTTGCGATCGTGGGCGCGGACAAGGGTACGCTGCAGCTGATCGAGGGCGATTCACTTGAAATTGTTGCCCACCATGGCCATAAGGCTCCATTTCTTGAGTTCATTGCATCCGCTGAGAGCAAGGCCCCGGTATGCGGTGAGGCGACCAGGCGAGGGGATCGGGTAATCGTCCCGGATATTGAAGCAAGCCCTATGTTCGCCGGAACGCCCTCGCTCGCCGTCCTGCGAAATGCAGGGGTTCGAGCAGTGCAATGCACGCCCCTGATCAGCCGTGGTGGAAAGCTGCTCGGTATTCTCACGACTCAATGGGCAGCGCCGTACATACCCGACGAGCACGATCTGTGGCGGATCGATTTGCCGGCGCGTCAGGCTGCCGATCTCATCGAATACACGAAGGCGGAGGCAGAGCTTCGAAAGTCAAGAGCCGATCTGGAGCTGCGGGTTCAGGAGCTGAAAGAAAAAACAGGAAACCTCGAGGAGGTCAATATCGCACTGAGGGTTTTACTCAAGCAAAGAGAAGAGGACAGGAAGGAACTCGGGGAGTCGGTCCTTTTAAATGTCAGGAATCTCATAGCCCCCTATGTTGAAAAGCTCAAGAAGAGCCATCTGAGCAGCTCTCAAAAGACTCTGGTGGAAATCCTGGAGTCGCATGTGAGCGAAATCACTTCCTCCTTTAGCCGATCACTCGGTCTGCGGCATGCCAATCTCACTCCTACCGAGATGCGCATTGCCGCCTTCATAAGGGACGGCAAACCGACATGCGATATCGCGGAAATCCTCTGCATATCCGAACATACCGTATCCCGCCATAGGGACAACATCCGGGAGAAGCTGGGGCTTCGGGGAAACAGGACCAACCTCAGAGCGTACCTCATGAGCCTTGCCTGATCCCGCCGCGGTCCTTGAGGAACACACAGCTGTCCAGCAGACGCTCCCTTGCCTGGAAAAATCGGGGTTAAGCCGCATCCCCTATTTTTTATAGGGGATCTATTACCAAAAGTTGGTATTCCTACCCCTTCGAGGACATGCTAAAAACTAGGAGGCTGTCCGAGAAGTAAGAATTTCGAAAACTCTGGTCCGAAAAGTGGGGACGAGCACCCAACTTAAGGCTAATTTATGAGGTAAGGAACATTATTTCAGTGTATTTACTGGCCTTATGGTGGGACTGTTAGTCTATCCTTATCGTTCTCGGACAGTCTCCTAGTGTCGTTACGGTTACAATGAACAACGTGGCTTCCTGAAATACGGGGACTGGCCTGGGTTCCTGGGATGAGCCGGGTCAAGACGCTGCTTTCCGGTGCTTTGGAGGAGTGATTTATGCTCGGAAAACGATCTGTAATTGCCATAACCGATGATGATTCAGGGGATCGCATCTTGATCGAGGAGACGCTTCGAGATGCCGGGTTTGACGGGCAAATTCGTACCGCCGGAGACGGCTCGGAGCTCATCGATTCCTTGTCCAACGGAGATCCTCGTCCGAATCTCATCCTGCTCGACCTCAATATGCCCTTGAAGGATGGGCGGGAGACTCTGAAAGAGTTGAGGTCCAACCCGGAGTGGAGGTCTATTCCGATCGTGATCCACTCGACCTGCAGTTCAGAGGAAGACGTGGCCTTCTGCTATGCTCACGGCGCAAATTCGTACGTCGTTAAGCCCTCGAGCTACGAAAAGCTCAGGGAAAACATGAAAGAGCTTGTAGGATACTGGTTCAGGCTCGCCGCACTGCCCTCAACGAACAGCTACTAACCGGATACAATCATGAATGACAGTCATTGTACGCATCTTTGATCGCGACACTTCGCTCTCCACCCATGCCGACCGATTTAAAGGGAGCATGAGCGCCGGTCTTCAGCATCGCGCCTCATCATAATGCATGGAGAGACCCGCGTCATCCGCGGATGATGCGGGTCTTCCTTCTTGCTTCAGTTGACGCCCTCCGACCAGACTCCTCCAAAATAAATTCAAAATCCTAGTTTCCACTGGTATTTTACTGGGTTTATTCGAGTATTTACCTCTGATTACAGCAATGCGACAATCGGAGGGAAATCAAATTGATCAAGGTCTCATGCGCCGTGCTGTTGCCGGCTTCTCCGCTTCAATAAGTGACGTATATAGTACCTGGAGTAGTATGATGAAAGAGATGAAGAATAGGAGAGCTGTCATCCTGATCGCCGATGACGATCCCGATGATCGCCTTCTCCTCAAAGATGCATTCTTTGAGTGCCGGGAAGGAATATGCATCGATTTTGCCGCCGATGGGGAGGATCTGCTGGATTATCTCCACAAGAGAACAGATGACGGCCTTCCCGACCTCATCCTGCTGGACATGCGCATGCCCGTGAAGGATGGTTTCGAGACGCTCGAAGAAATGAAAGCCGATACGCACCTCAGGCAAATTCCGGTGGTAGCCATTTCCGGATATTTATCCGATGGAGACATTGAACGTTGCTATCAATTGGGCGCCAGTACAGTTATAATCAAACCAAATTCATACGATGAGTTATCAGAAGTGATTAAGGGCATTTACAATTTCTGGTTCAAGACCTCAAGGGGTTAGCCGTTCCTCCTGCCGCTTCACGGCAGGCGGACAAGCTGAAGCCACCGGCGCTTTCCCCATGGGGCGCCCTGGGAACGGATCAAGAAAACAAGCCTTACAGCAAACCAATTCATCCCGTGATTATAATAAACTGGGCATCCGGACACTGTCGGACAGGGGCATGGATGGATGTTCGCGGCAGATCGCCGCACTGCACGGGGCTCGAGAGGTTTTGGCAAGGTCAAATCATGGAGCAGTTCCTGCGTATTCTCAATCTTGAAGACGACCCGCTGGATTCCGAACTGGCTTCGGAACTCCTCAACTCCGAAGGACTTACCGTCAGCATCGACCGGGTAGACACCCTTGCCGGTTTTAAGGAGGCGCTGGAGCGGGGTTCATACGCGCTGATCCTGTCTGATTATGCGGTGCCGGGCATGGACTCCATGGACGCATTGCGGCTGGCGCGCCGGATACGTCCTGAAGTGCCTTTCATCTTTCTTTCCGGAACGCTGGGTGAAGAGCAGGCTCTCGAGACGATCAAAGCGGGTGCAAGCGACTACGTCTTGAAACAGCGGATCGCACGACTAGCGCCGGCGGTGCGCCGAGCGATTCAAGAGGCCGAGGAGCGAACTCGTCTCAAGCAGACCGTGGAGAAGCGAACCCTGGAGCTCAGGGAAAAATCAGAGCATCTGGAGGAAGTCAACGCAGCCCTCAAGGCCCTCCTTCGGCAAAGAGAGGAAGACAGGAAAGAATTTGAGGAAGCAATTGCCGCCAATGTGAAGCACCTGATCATCCCGTATATCGAGAGCCTGAGGAAGAGCCGGTTGAGCAGCGCCCAGAAGACCTGGGTTGAAATTCTCGAGACCAACCTGAATGAAATCACCTCTGCCTTCACCAGGAAGCTCACCCTGCAGTACCTGAACCTTTCGACAGCCGAGTTGCGAGTGGCAGCCCTTGTCCGGGATGGAAAAAGGACGAAGGAAATTGCGGAAACCCTGGGAATATCGGAAAAGGCCGTGTCCTTTCATAGAGGAAATATCAGAGCCAAGCTCGGTATGAGAAGGGATAGCGGCAGCCTCCGTAATCGCTTGCTAAATCTCACCTGATGCACGGCAATAAAGAGCAGATCGCCGTTCCTCTCACCGCTGGCACCGGCATTCAGGGTTTCGCAGACAAAGGCGAATTCGTGTCAGCGGCGAACGGTGTACGGGTGACCACAAGGATGCATGCGTACCATGGATACCGGCAATAAAAATGTCAAAACCGCAGAAAAACTGTTGCACTGGGTTCGCATATCATCTATTCTCCAAACGCTTGAATAGAATAGTACACAACCTTTGGGGATCATTATTCCCCGCGGAAAGGTTAATAAGCTTCGTTCTCTAATGTGCATGCCTGTCCATGGCGGTGCGTCGCCTCTTCGCCCTTGCACGGCATTGCGGATGAATGCGATGGGGATGTCGCAGGCGGTATCTGAGAGGAAGCGAACTCATTCTGAAAGTCCCGCTGGAATTGACGGAACATGGGGAA
>CAYOVG010000242.1:0-11105 GCA_964407285.1 uncultured Syntrophobacteraceae bacterium | reverse complement strand
GTCATGCCCAACCATAGCATGAGTGGGATCTATGGGCAACAGTCTTCTCCGGTGCCCTGGTTTCTCCGATTGACTTTCTCGACTTGCATGTTATCCTGTATATAGTTTATGTAATTTCTTACTCTTGTGTGGAAATCGACTTTTCGCTTTGACTAAGTGGATGCGATTTCTATGTGGATTCGAAATAATCGCATCCAAGAACGTTTGAAAACAGCAATGACGAGGAGCACCGGAATGGCGGAAGGTCGAGTCAAGTGGTTCAACGAGAGCAAGGGCTATGGCTTCATTGAAAAAGACGGCGGGGGTGACTTGTTTGTGCATTTCTCCGCTATCGAGGGCGACGGCTTCAAGTCGCTGAGCGAAGGTGAGCGGGTCAGCTTCGTGGAGGAAAGCGGCGCTAAAGGTCCGCAGGCAACTCGGGTGAGAAAGCTTTAGCCCTTGCGATAAATGATAGCCCATCCATCTATTCTGCTGGAATAAAAAGCCGGGGAAAAAGATCCCCGGCTTTTTGTTTTCAATCGAGGGAGCGCTACGGTTTGGGAACGGTATGCTCCCGGATTTCCGCTGCTTGAAACAGAAATCGGCGGACGGGATTGCGCGCCTTGATTCCTGACCTGTCTGAACTCAGACGGCATCTGCTTTCCAAGTTCGGGATTGATACTTAGGTCTGTGCTTTTTCCATATTTGGGGATGTCAACTTTCTTTGCTGCTGATGACATTAACTCTAACTCGGAGAGCGAATATGAATATCTATGTCAATAATCTGGCCTATAATGTAACCGAAGGGGACCTGAAGATGATTTTTTCCGATTTCGGAGAAGTATCTGTCGTGAACATTGTCAGGGACAGATCGTCGGGACAGTCGAAAGGGTTCGGATTCGTTGAGATGCCTAACAATTCAGAAGCGGACAAGGCGATGAAAGCCCTCAACGGATTCAAGGTAAAGGATCAAAGCATCAAACTCAGTCAGGCAAAACCACCCACTAAACGACCTCGACGTCCACCAAGATATTAAAAATCTCCCATGTATGTTCATTATAAGCGTACAGCCACAACGATGGTCGGTATGGAGGAAGATTTGGCTCAAAGAGGAAAAGCTACCTTTCAAAAGCGAGAAAAAGAAAAGGACAGGCAACAAAAGCAAAGAGACAAGGAGATCCGTCGCCAGGAAATCAAGAAGGCCAAGACGGAACGTGAACCGAACAATAGCCATGAAGACCCGGATATAGCCGGAATCAAGCCGGGGCCGCAGCCCCTTCCCGAGCAATGGCAATGGGCCATGCGACAGGACGAGGAATAGGCCGGTCGCGCATCGTTTTGGGTCCTTCGATATCGACAAACACACTGGAGGTGCATTATTAAGCAACGAATTCAGGAACCGTCCACAAGCACGTCATTCAAGTTACCCGGTCTCTCGGCCGATTTGCTCCGCGCCGTTTCCGAGTTGGGCTACGCCAGGCCCACCCCTATTCAGCGCCAGGCGATCCCCGTTATTCTCGAGGGAAAGGACGTCCTCGCCGGCGCTCAAACCGGCACGGGCAAAACGGCCGGTTTCGCCCTGCCTCTGTTACAGCTTTTGAGCAACCGCCCCGTCGTAAAGCAAAAGAACGGCGTCCGCGCCCTGGTACTCGCCCCGACACGCGAACTCGCGGCCCAGATCGAAGAGAGCGTGGCGGCCTACGGCAAATACCTGCCGTTGAAATCGACAGTTATGTTCGGTGGGGTCAAGATCGGTCCACAGATTGAAAAACTCCGCAGGGGAGTCGATATCCTGGTGGCTACTCCGGGTCGTCTGCTGGATCACTTACAACAACGGACTTTGGATCTCTCAGGCGTCGAGATATTGGTCCTGGACGAAGCGGATCGCATGTTGGATATGGGATTTATCCCGGATATTCGAAGAATAATCGCGGCCGTACCGCCAGGACGACAGAATCTCCTCTTTTTCGCCACCTTTTCCGACGGCATCAGGAAACTCGCCGACGAGATCCTGAACTTCCCGGTTTTGATCGAGACAGCGCGACGCAACACCACGGCGGAAAGCGTCAAACAGTTGATCCATCCCGTGGACCGCAATCGGAAACGGGAACTTCTCTCTTTCCTGATCTCTTCCGCGAACTGGCGTCAGGTGCTCGTATTCACCCGCACCAAGCACGGCGCCAATCGACTCACAAAGCAACTCGACCGCGACGGGATCAGCGCAACGGCCATTCACGGCGACAAGAGCCAGGGGGCGCGAACCAAGTCTTTGGCGGATTTCAAGCGGGGTGATGTTCGCGTGTTGGTTGCAACCGATATTGCTTCGCGAGGTCTCGACATCGACCGGTTGCCGCATGTGGTGAACTTTGAGCTGCCCAACGCGCCCGAAGACTATGTGCATCGCATCGGCCGCACCGGTCGAGCGACTCGCCGGGGAACGGCTGTATCGCTTGTCTGCATCGACGAGCACGGATTACTGAACGATATCCAACGCCTGCTCGGGTGCACGATTCCCGAGGAGGTCATCACCGGATACGAGCCCAACCCGTCGATTAAAGCCGAACAGATCTTCAAAGGACGAAACGGCAGCATTGAACGTCAGGTAGGGAACCGTAACTTTCAAAAACGGGCGGGCGACTCTCACTCCCGTGGTTCCAGGACGCGCAACCAGTCTCAAGCACGATCCAGAGAGAAGGTGATGGCTTGAAAACAACGACATTGATGAAGTGTTTGCCTGCCGGGGAGGATGGTGGATAATGGGAAAACCAACGGAAGTCCGTCTGAATGGAAGCACTTTCCTATGGGATGGCGCGAGATGGTATGAGGCGAGATCGTTCCTGACGCCGCCTACGACGATCATGCTCAAGCTTGACGCTCTTCTCCAGGATCTCTTGCGTGAAGAGGATGCCGTCATCTCGGATACCGAGGATCTCCTCGACCGGGCTCGTCAGGCCGGGGATGCGCGTCAGTACCACCGGGTGGAAGCGATAGCACGGCGGATACTGAAGGCGGACCCGCTCAATACACGCGCGGCGACGTTTCTATGTTCGGCCCTGCGGGATTTGAACAAGCCGGCCAAAGCGCTCAAGGAAACCCAACTCTTTAAGGATACGGATTATGTTCCGCTGATGGTGTCCAGGGCCGCGGCGTTTTGCGACCTCGAAAGATGGTTGGAAGCCTTGGGTGAAATCACCCGTGCGCGCGAAGCGGGAGGCGCTGAAGCGGTATCCCTGGTCGCCAGGCGGATCAGGGGAAAGGGCGTCAGGATTGCCCGGAATAAGAAATCGTAATCCGGGCATGGTTCAAGACAGGGTAACACTCCAGAGTCGCCCCCGCGAAAGCGGGGGTCCGGAATACCTCGAAAGTCCCGGGTTCCCGCTTGCGCGGGATGACGGTGAGTCCTTCTCGAGCGTTACCTCAACACACGGTCTGTATGAACCATGCCGACAAAGCCAAAACCCCGGGACCGACTCGTGTATTGGTCCGAGGTGATTTTCAGAGAATCAACGTCGCGCCCAAGTGATATGGAACCATTTGTCGGGCTTGCCCTGGAAACGTCGCTCCGTTGACTCCCGAAAGAAAAACCCCGTGAGAAGACCTTCGGCGGGAACGCAGGAGTGAGCACGGTCATTCCCGCCTTCGGGTCGCTCCCGTGTGTATGCTGCAGCGCAACGCCACGGACGGCCCGGCGCCATCCCCCGCGGTGACTCCGCTTCCGCGTGACGTTGCGTGTGAAGAAGCTAATACGTCTCGTCCTGGCCCTTCTTCACCTTCAAAATAGTTCCATTTCCGGCATCGACTATGACCTTCCTTATCGTCCTGTCTTCCGTCACGATTTCGATCTCGTAGACCAGGTGCTTGTCCTTTCCTTCCAGTTCCGCCTCGATAATCGTGCCGGGGACCTTCTGCTGGGCCACTCGCATGGCATCGACTATGGAGATCCTGGCAAGCGCCGGAAAGTCGCTCTTCTTGATCTTCTCGATGGGAATCGTCCCCTTCGTTCCGCTATCGCACCCGCTCATACCGAGAGACAAAACGATAATCGCCGACAACAATACCCCTACTCTGAAAATACCCATAAGCGCCTCCTTGGAACTGGTGTTTCGGTTAGGTGAAGAAAACAGCAAACCGCGCTAATACTGAATGAACCTGTATACAGAATAGGGTGCGGCATGACCTGGGGCAAGGGGGATGCGCACAATAGAGCGAGGACTTCGCCGTTATGACTTTCGCCCGGTGTGAGCCGGGGCGGCCGGTTGCGCCGTCGGACACGGAACGGCCGGTATCCGCCTGGAGAACTATTTGTGTAGATTTGAGCATGCTACTGTTCCGGTTCTACTCACGATATCTTGCTTTTTTCATTCGGTTCAGGTTGACTGCAGCCTTCTGCTATTCTAATATGTCTGGGATTTATGGCGTGTAAAGTCCCGTACCGGCTCGTAGATGCGGTTTTCGGAGACTGTGCGGGGATTGCGCTTCGTCCGGGAAATGCGGTTATGATCCAGTCGGCGAGGGAGGCCCGATTTGTTTGGAGCTGTATCGATGGAGGATATGGGCAAGATACTCGTGGTGGACGACGAGTATCCCAATCTTGCCCTTATGGAGGGGCTTCTCGTTCCCTGGGGCTACGAGGTTATCCTGGCCCGAAGTGGAGACGACGCCCTTTCCCTTGCCCTCGAACAGTCTCCCGACGTGGTGCTTCTCGATATCCACATGCCCGGCATGGACGGATTCGAAGTGGCGAGAAGATTGAAGGGAGACGAGCGGACGAGGCTCATTCCCATCGTGATGGTGACGGGATTCAGGGATGTATCCCACCGGGTGGCGGCGATCGAGGCGGGAGCCGACGATTTTCTGAGCAAACCCGTGGAGTGGATGGAGCTTCGGGCGAGAGTGAGGTCGCTTGTCAAGGTCAAGGCTTACCACGATCACGTGCGCGACTACCAGAAGCAGCTCGAAAGCGAGGTGGCGTGCAGGACGGAAGAACTGCGGCTGACGAGCGATCAGCTCCGCAGGGCGCTCGGCAAGATAAAGGTCGCCTCACTCGATACGATCTATCGCCTGGCGCGCGCCGCGGAGTACAGAGACGAGAACACGGGGGCCCACTTACAGCGAATGAGCCACTACGCCGCGGCGGTCGCGAGGAAGCTGGGGCTCGGGGAAAGGTCCGTCGAAGCCATTCTTTACGCTTCTCCCATGCACGATGTCGGAAAGATCGGCATCCCGGACCGGATTCTCCTGAAGCCCGGACCTCTGACGGAGCAGGAATGGGCGGTCATGAGGCAGCACACGACGATCGGGGCGCGAATCCTGGAGAAATCGTCGGGCGGTTTCATCAAGCTGGCGGAGATCATCGCGCTCACGCACCACGAGTGGTGGGACGGCGCCGGGTATCCTCGCGGACTCCGGGGACGGAGGATTCCGCTGCTCGGGCGGATCACGGCCATCGCCGACGCTTTCGATGCGCTGACGTCCAGGCGACCCTATAAGGAGGCGTGTTCCGTGGAAGTGGCGTTCAAGGCTATTGAAGATGAGTGCGGCACGCACTTCGATCCCGGGGTGACGGAGGGGTTTCTCTCGATCCGCGAGGAGATCCTCGATATCAGGGGGCAGTACATGGATGAAGGATGAGTGAAGGCCGGGGCGCGGGGTGCGGGGTGCGGGTCGCGGAGATCAAGCCGTCTCGTGGGTCGTGGTGTCAAAGCCACAGGGATGGATGTCGGAGATCGGAATGGATTCATCCGACTTTCGACATCCGTCTCCGTGATCTTCACGCCGGGGCCCACGATGCGGACTAATCTCCGCGCGATGGTTTAATTCCCGTCTCCGGTCTGGAGTCCGAGGCGTTTCGCGAGTTCTTCCAGTTGTTCGTTCGATTCGAAAGAGATGGTGATGGTGCCTTTCCTGCCGCGGCGGCGAAGCTGGACCTTCGTCCCGAGGATGGCCTGGAGGGAATCCTGGAGACCCAGGATGTAGGGTTCGGGCTGAGCTTTGGGCGGTTTCTCGATACTTCCGCGGGCGACGAGTTGCTCGGTCTGGCGGACGGACAGGTGCCGGGCGAGAACGATATCGCGGACTTTGCGCTGGTCTTCCGGGGTGGCGAGAGAGAGTAGGGCGCGCGCATGCCCCATGGTGAGCCGCTCGTTGAGGACGTCTTCCTGGATCTCGGGGGGGAGCTGGAGTAACCGCAGGAGGTTGGTTATGGTAGAGCGGTTCTTCCCGACGCGCTCGGCGATGGCTTCCTGGGTGAACTGGAATTCCTCCTGGAGGCGATGGTAGGCGAGGGCTTCTTCCAGGCAGTTGAGGTCGCGGCGCTGGATGTTTTCGATGATGGCGAGCTGGAGGGCTTCAGGGGACGTGGCCTCGCGAACGATGACGGGGACTTCGGTAAGACCCGCCAGCCTGGTGGCCTGCCAGCGGCGCTCGCCGGCTATAATGCGGTAGGTGTCGGGGGCGTCGGCGCGGGTTACGAGGAGCGGCTGCAGGACCCCGTTTTGTCTTATCGATTCCGCCAGTTTTTCCAGGTCCGCGTCGTGGATGGTGCGGCGAGGCTGGAACGGATTGGGTTCGAGACTGTCGAGCGGGCAGTAGAAGAGCTGAATGTCGTTTTTCTGGAGCCATTCGCTCGATCCCAGGAGATCTCCGAGACTTCTTCCGAGACCGCGTTTCTTATCGATCATGCTTGCGTCCCCCTTCCCAGAATTTCTTCCGCCAGGGCCTGGTAGGCCTGCGAGCCCGGACAGTTGGGATCGTAGAGATTCACGGGCATGCCGTGGCTCGGGCTTTCGCTCAGCCTGATGTTCCTGGGGATCATGGTGTTGAAGACCCGGTTGAAATGTTTTCGTACTTCGTTGACCACCTGGTGGGCCAGGTTGTTGCGGCGATCGAACATGGTGAAGACGATGCCTTCGAGGATGAGGTGGGGGTTCCAGCGAAGCTTCACCTTGCGGATGGTCTCCAGGAGAAAGGTAAGGCCTTCCATTGCGTAGTACTCGCACTGGAGGGGAATGAGGACGGCATCGGATGCGATGAGGCTGTTGACGGTGAGAAAGCCGAGGGACGGGGGGCAATCGATGATGATGTAGGTATAGTTCGGCCTTACGGTGTCGAGCCTGCGCTGGAGAAGGCTTTCGGAATCGGGCCGGGAATGGAGTTCCCATTCGGCGGCGGCGAGTTCCCCGTTGGAAGGGATGACGCTCAGGTCGATTTGCGCGTGCGGCTTGTGTGTGGGAGGAGGGGAGTCATCCTCGAAGAGAAAGGAGTAGAGCGTCTGGTTTCGAGACTGGACCCGGACGCCGAGGCCGCTGGAAGCGTTGCCCTGGGGGTCCGCATCGATGAGAAGTACTTTTTCGCCCTTCTGACTGAGGGAAGCGGCGAGGTTGATGGAAGTGGTCGTCTTACCTACGCCGCCCTTCTGATTTGCGATTGCGATAACTCGTGCCATATGCTTCCTTCGTTCGAAACTCCTGAATGCCCGGTTTCGGGGCAGGTGGGATATCATGGATTCCAGGTCCGGGTAGGCGCGGTCTGCAATGTTCCACGTGGAACATTGCAAAAGGCTCTTCCGGATTCAGCGAACCACCGTTTTCTATTCCTCGTCGTACAAATCCGGCGCCGCAATGCCCCAGGCCCGGAACAACTCATGGTACCTGATGATGAAAACACCACCGTCCCTGGTTTTCACCCGAAAATAGCGCAACGGCATCCTGCGCGAATCAAGATGCCCCTCGTACCAACGGTCGAGAACGGTCTCGATTTCGTACCGCCGACCACGCCACACAAACGCTGAAGGTTCCTGCGCTTCCCGGTACTCATCCCGGCAATCGACATCGATGGGCTCCAGCCGCATAGAGCCATCCTCCGCTACGGAAAAATCAGCCTGAACCGGCGTCCGGCATACTTTTAGGCTAAAAGCCGAAGTTTTCCCTTTATCCACGCTTTTTTCCATTTACGTGGGAGATTATAATGACTTCATTATTTAAAGGGAATATTTTTGTTTCCGATCCCTTCCACCATTATTCGAAACCTGCAAAAAAAGGAGGCTGGAAATGCAGTTGTGGGAACAGTATGCACCCGAACTGATCACGGACCTGTATGAACTCACCATGGCTGCGAGCTATCACCGGGAAGGGATGAACGGCCGCGCCGCCTTCAGCCTCTTCATAAGGGATTACCCGTCGAGTCGCAACTACTTCGTCGCCGCCGGGATCGACCATTTCCTCGATATGGCGACCAGCCTTCGCTTCAGCAGGGATTCCATCGATTTCCTGGCCCGCTCGACGCCACTCCCACGAGACCTCCTGGACTACCTCCAATCCTTCAGGTTTACCGGGACCATCCGCGCGCTCCCCGAGGGCTCTTTGTTCTTCACCCACGAACCGGTCCTCGAAGTCGTCGGTCCGCTGATCGAAGCGCAGGTCCTCGAAACCCTCGCCATCAACACCATCCAGTTGGAGACGATGATCGCGGGAAAAGCCGCCCGTTGCGTCCAGGCCGCGCAGGGGAGGGGACTCATCGACTTCGCGATGCGCCGCACACAGGGAGTGGACGCCTCGCTCAAGACCGCCAGAACCAGCTACATAGCTGGTTTCGCCGGCACCAGCAACGTGCTCGCGGGAAAGATCTATTCCATCCCGACGTACGGCACCATGGCGCACTCCTACGTCACCAGTTTCCCGTGCGAACTCGACGCATTCCACGCCTTCGCCCGCGCCTTTCCGGACAACACCGTTCTTCTCATCGATACGTACGATACAGAATCCGGCGCCAGGAAGGCCGTCGAGGTAGCCCGGGCCCTCCAGGAGCGAGGCAAATCCCTCAAGGGCGTCCGTCTCGACAGCGGCGACATGGCGGACCTCAGCCGCAAGGTGAGGCGCATACTCGACGATGCGGGCCTCAACTCCGTCGCGATCATGGTCAGCGGAAACCTCGATGAATTCAAAATTCGAGACCTCCTCAGGGCGGAGGCGCTCATCGATATCTTCGCGGTAGGCACCCGCATGGGTGTTTCCGCCGATGCCCCGTATCTCGATATCGCCTACAAACTGGTGGAGTACGAAGGGAGGCCCATCCTCAAACTCAGCAGCGGCAAAAAGACTTGGGTGGGACAGAAGCAGGTGTTCCGGTCCCATGATTCCAGGGGGCGGATGAAGGAGGACGTTCTCGGGTTCGCGTCCGAACGCATCGAGGGAGCGGAGCCGCTCCTGCGGACGTACATGGAAAACGGGGAACGTATCCGGCAGCCCGAATCCCTCGAGACTATCAGGAGCCGTTTTGCAGCAGCGATGTCAACGTTCCCCGAGCCGTACAGGGATATCGATGCGGCACACCATTTCCCGGTCCGGATCAGCCCCGCTTTGCAGGCTTTGCAGGAACAAACGGAGGCGCAACGCAGGGCGGAAATCGCTATGGGGTGTTGATGGTGGATGAGACTGTATTGCGGGCTTCGGGTTGCGCTTTGGGTTGCGGGTTACGGGTTGCGAGTTGCGGGTGACAGAGATCAGACCATCTCAAGACCGAGGTCAAACCGTTTCGCGGGTCATGGTGAAAGCCACGGAGAGCACGGAGAAAGCAGATGTCGGAAGTCGATAGCAGAGATCGGATTCGACTTCCAGAGGTTGGAATGGATCTATCCGACTTCCGTCCTGCGTTGCCCCCTCCGGGGTAGGCATCGGGGTCGGTCTGGAACTGCAATACTCCGGCTTTTGTGTATCCGAATATCCGATCTGTGCACACACAAAGATCTTAAAGCTCTTCTCTGAGCTCTGCGTGGCTTTCACACCACCACCCGCGAAATGGCCACATCTCTGTAACTTCCAACCCGCAACCCGCAACCCGCAACTCGCAACTCGCAACCCGCAACTCGTAACCCGCAACCCGTAACCCGTAACCCGCAACCCGTAACCCGTAACCCGCAACCCGCAACCCGCAACCCGCAACCCGAAGCGCAACCCGCGGTATCCAGCGACATAGCATCATCTTATACCGGAAACGGAGGTTGGATGTCGAAGAACAGAATGCCGAGTTCAAGCAACGCAATCACCCGCGCCGCGTCGGCGGAGCCGTTGATCTCGGCTCGCGGCCTCACGCGGCTCTACAGCATGGGGGCAACCGAGGTCGTGGGAATAGAGGATGTCGGCCTCGACATCGCTTCCGGGGAAATGGTGGTCCTCAAGGGGAACAGCGGATCGGGGAAGAGCACCCTGCTGGCGCTCATCGGCGGCCTCGATACGCCGACGCGCGGTTCCCTGAACGTCGCCGGCAGAAACCTCCTGACAGCGACTCCCCGGGAGCTTACCATCTTCCGCAGGGACATGGTGGGGATGATCTTCCAGACGTTCAACCTGCTTCCGACTCTCAGCGTCTTCGAAAACGTCTGCCTTCCCGGCCTGCTGGCGGGCCGTCCGGCGGAGAACGTGCGCAGGAAAGCCGACGAACTCCTCCAATGGCTGAACCTGCATCCAAGACTCCATCACCTGCCCGCGCAGCTCTCGGGCGGCGAAATGCAGCGTACCGCCATCGCACGCTCCCTCATCAACGACCCGGCCATCGTACTCGCCGATGAGCCCACCGGAAACCTCGACAGTCGAAACGGAGAGATCGTCATCCAACTCCTGGCCGAACTCAACCGCCGCATGGGGCGTACCGTCATCATCGCCACGCACGGCTCCAATGCGGACCCTTTCGCCACCCTCCAGGTCGTCCTCAAGGATGGAAGGATAAGCGACATACGATGATGATTCGCCGCCGCCTGAGTTTTCTCTACCAACTTCTCGTCTGGTTCATCGTTCGGCAGATGAAGCGTTCGCGCCGCCGCGCGATCACCGTGCTGCTGGGAATAGGACTCGGGGCCGCCGTCTTCACCAGCGTCCGTCTCTCCGTCAACGCATCCCTCGACTCCTTTACGAAGAGCATGGACCTCATCGCCGGCAAGGCCGACCTGGTGGTGGTGCGTCCCGGCGGTCAGGTCCCGGACAGCCTCGTTGCGACGCTTCTCAAGGACCCCTCCGTCCGCGCCGCGTCGCCCGTCATAACCGCCTATGCAGCCCCGGACCGGGAAGACGCCGAACCGTTCCTGCTGATCGGACTCGATCCCATACTGGACCGCCCTCTCAGGGACCGGCGGA
>CAYOVG010000241.1:0-11108 GCA_964407285.1 uncultured Syntrophobacteraceae bacterium | reverse complement strand
GCCACCGCAGGAGCAGTGGCGCGAGCGTGGAATGCAACGCCGCAGATCACGTTCTTTTCATCCCCCCTACCCCATCCCCGCAGGCGGGTCAAAAGCGATGAGATGCAAGGCGCGCAAGTACTAAGGAGTGAGGCGTACGCGTAGTACGCCGCAACGACGAAGGGCGAAGCGTAACGCCGCAGTTCGCGCTTTTCACCCGCCTGCAAGGAGTGAGGCGTACGCGTAGTACTCTGCAAGGACGAAGGACGAAGCGCAACGAAGCAGTTCGCGCTTTTCACCCGCCTGCACCTGCACAGGTTTTGCGCAGCCCGTACCCCCTATCCTGCCCAATTCCAGTACACCCGCCCCCCTTCCGAGGCCGGCAAATCCCGTCTTATACAGCATAATCCGATGGTTATCCTTATGGCATACGGATTGCTCTCTATCAGCCCGTTGATAACCCGCATTGCGGGCAGGCTGTTCAAAAATGATGAGATGCAAGGCGCGCGAATCCTGAGGAACGAGGCGTACAACTAGTACGCCGCAAGGACGAAGGATGAAGTGCAACGACGCAGATCGCGTTTTTCACCAGCCTGCTATGTTCGAAAGGAGCCGCCCGTGCATCCCCCATCCCTCCCATACATCATCCAGCCGGACGCCGCGGAAGAAACCCACGATTTCTGGCGTCGGATCCCCTTGGTCCGGGTGGCCATGCGTTTCCGGTGCGACGAGGATATCGGTTTCCCCTCCTTCAAGGGATTTTCCATCTACAAGGCCTTCGTCGCGGCGTTACGCGAGTGCAGTTGCGTCATGCCGCACGCGCAATGCGCCCTTTGTTCCGTCCGCCGGAGTTGCGCCTATTTTGGGCTTTGTGCCACGCCGCCGATCCACCGCGGTCCCGAGTCCCCGGAAACCTCTTCGGCGCCCAATCCCTTCGTGCTGAGATTTCCGGAAGACGGCCCGGAGATCTACCGCCAAGGGCGGCGGATGGAAGGGGAATGGATCCTCGTGGGTGGGGGCGTCCGGTTTCTACCCAAGGTGGTGGACGCCGCGCGGCTCATGGGGCGAAGGGGCCTGGGACAGGGCGCCGGCCGCTGCACGCTCCGGGAAGTCCGCGAGTTGGGCCGCTCCCCGCTGGAGGGCGCCTCCCTGTATCGTTTGGGGGATCGGGGTGTCCGGCCGCCGGAACTGCGACTCTGGAAAGACCTGCTGCGGGAATTCGCCGGCTCCGGGCCCTCCTTGGGCGACGTGCGTCTCCGCCTGCACACCCCCCTCCGCATGAAGGACCGGGGCAAGCTGGTGTACGATCTGGAGTTTCACCACCTGGTCCGAGTCCTGTTCCACCGCGCCTTTTCGCTGGCCTGTATTCACGCGCCGGTGAGCCCCGACCCCGGGGCTTTTGATTTCGAACACGCCATGGCTTTGGCCGCCCGGGTACCCGTCGTCCGGCGGAAGATGCACTGGAAGGACTGGTCGCACGAGATTCAGACGGGCAAGACGGGGTTGATGCTGGGAGGCGTCGTGGGCAACGTAACCTTCGCCCGGGTCCCCAGGATGTTCCTGGAATTACTGGCCGTGGGGGAATGGATTCACGCGGGCAAGGCCGCGGGCCTGGGCATGGGGGGATACACCATGAAGGTATCCCCCGCCTCCGGCCCGGATGGGGAAGGTGCGCCGGAAAGCAAGTCGGGGCTCTCCGGCGCGCGGTGATCTGCGCTGAGCAGGCGGGTCAAAGGCGATGCAATCCAAGGCGCGCCTTCTTTTCTTCTCGTTAACGCAAGCGTCTCCGGCGATTCTGCGCCGATACCCCCCTACCTCCTCTTCGCAGGCGGGTCAAAAGCGATGAGATGCAAGGCGCGCAAGTCCCGAGGAATGAGGCGTACGCGTAGTACGCCGCAATGACGAGGGACGAAGCGCAACGCCGCAGATCGCGCTTTTCACCCGCCTGCCCCCTGCTATGAGGCAGGGAAGAAAACCCGACCCGACGACGCCATATCCTTCAAAATTTCCGGCGCCGTGAACCGGCTTCCGAAACGTTCCTCGAGGCGGCTCATGTCGTCCACCACCTTCTGGATTCCCTCCACGTCCATATAGTGGAAGGGCCCGCCCAGGTTGGCGGGGAACCCGATGCCCATAACGGCGCCCACGTCTCCATCCCGGGGACTGCGCAGGACGTTTTCCTGGAGGCACAACGCGGATTCCGCGCAGAACGACAGCAGGAGCCGCTGTGCGATGTCTTCGGGGGACATGTCGATGCGCGCCTTGCCGGCCGCGGTCAGCTCATAGACGGAGGGGTCGGGCCCGCCCTTCTTGCCGGCCTGATACGTGTAAAACCCGGATTGGTTTTTGCGCCCGTATCTCCCCTCTTTCACCACCTTGGGAATGAGCGGAGCGGGGTTGAACCGCTTGACGAACACTTCCTCGATGACCTTTCCCACCTTGGCCGCCGTGTCCAGTCCCACCTCGTCGCTCACGATGACGGGCCCCACGGGGAAACCCGCACGCACGGCGGTCTCATCGATCACCTCGATCTTGCCGCCTTCATCCAGCATGAACATGGCCTCCTGGAGGTACCTGGAGATGACCCGGGACGTGAAAAACCCCACGCCGTCGTTGACGATGATGGGGGTCTTCCTGCAGCGCACGCACAATTCGTAGGCCGTGGCCAGGGCTTCCTTGGAGGTATAGGGCGTGGAAATGATCTCGATGAGGGGCATTCGATGCACCGGGGAAAAGTAATGCATGCCCAGGAAGTTTTCCTTGCGCGAGGAAGCTTCGGCCAGCCGGGTGATGGGAATGGCCGATGTGTTGGATGCGAACACGGCCCGCTCCGGCAGCACGGCTTCCGCTTCTCGGATCACCTGATGCTTCAGGCCCACGTCCTCGAATACGGCCTCGATGCAGACGTCCACGGTCTTGAAGCCGCTGTAGTCCCCCGTCACGGAAATCAGGTCCATGCGCCTCCGGTATTCGAACTCGCCCCGAGGCCGCTTGAGCCACATGCCCTTCAGCACTTCGGACGCAGCCTTGAGTCCTTTGCCGGCGGATTCCGCGTCCCGGTCCCTCATGCGGACCATGTATCCCGCGTCGGCCTTGACGGCGGCCACGCCGTGTCCCATGATGCCGGCGCCCAGCACGCCGATCTTCTTCACGGGAAGCGGTTTGGTCCCCTTGGCGGCGCCCATGTCCTTCTTGGCCGCCGTATCCATGAAAAACAGGTGGATCAGGGATCCGGCCTCTCGGGTGATGCACAGCTTGCCGAATCTGCGGGCCTCTTCCTCGAGGCCGGCTTCCATGCCTTCGGTAACGCCCTTGTACACGCTTTCCAGGATTTCGTAGGGAGCGGGCAGCACACCGCGCGTCTGCTTGGTGATGGTGGCCTTGACCTGCTCGTACAATCCCGGAAGCATTTTGGCCGGCGGGAACACGGGCGGCTTCCGCTTGATGGTGAACACGCCCGCGGCCATCTGCCGCGCCCGTTCCAGCGCCTTTTCCTTCAACTGGTAGGGAAGCGCCAGTTCGTCCACCAGTCCCAACTCCAGGGCCTTTTCGGGCTGGAAGTTCTTACCGGTAAGCACGGCGTCCATGGCGTCCTGTAACGGGACAAGCCGCGGCAACCGCTGGGTGCCGCCCCCGCCGGGAAGCAACCCCAGTTTCACCTCGGGAAGTCCCAGGATCGTCTGGGAGTCCTTGGTGGCCATTCGATAATGGCAGGCCATGGCCAGCTCGAGTCCGCCTCCCAGAGCCGGGCCGTGGATGGCCGCGATGACGGGTTTCGGGAGCGCTTCCAGCTTGTTCAAGGCATCCTGGGCTTCCCGGGAAAGCCGATAGCCGTCCTCCTCGGTAACCACCATTTTCAACTTGTTGATGTCGGCCCCCACCACGAAGTTCGTTGGTTTGCCGAACAGCACCGCCGCCCGGATGCCGGGTTCCGAGGCGATACGGTCCAGACATTGAAGCAATTCTCCGATAGCCCGGTCGTCCAGTGTGTTTACCGGGGCTCCGGGTACGTCGTAGTTCAATACGGCAACGCCGCCGTCCTGTATTTCCATGCTGATGATCTTCGGATCGCTCATGGGACTCATCCTCCGTTCTCGTTTTTCAACGACCTGCCCCCAAGGGTGTTTATCAACGGGCTGCTATGGGAAACTCCTCACGCGGCTCGTTCCAGAATCATGGCGCCGCCGGTGCCGTTGGCCGCGCACGCGGTCAGCAATCCGAAGGTACCGTCCACCCTGGGAAGCTGGTTCATGCACGTGGTGATCAGGCGCGCGCCGGTGGCGCCGAAGGGGTGCCCCAGCGAAACGGATCCTCCCATCATGTTGAACCGATCCATGTTCACCTTGCCGACGGGTTCGTCCAGACCCAAATGCTTCTTGAGCCAGGCTCCGTCTTCAAAGGCCTTGAGATTGCACAGGACTTGCCCCGCAAAGGCTTCGTGCATTTCCACCAGGTCTATGTCCGGCAGTTTCAGACCCGCATTCCTGAGCGCCCTGGGTACGCTGTACACCGGGCCGAAGAGCATTCCCAGATCCAGATCCACTCCGGAGAAACCGAATCCCTTGATGAAGGCCTTGGGCCGGTAGCCTAAGGCGGCGGCCTTTTCCTCGGCCATGATCAGGACGGCGGAAGCCCCATCCGTCAACGGGCTGGAATTGGCGGCCGTGATGGTGCCCGCCACCTTGTCGAACACGGGGGGCAACGTGGCCATCTTGGCCCGGTCCGGATTGGCGCGCACCAGGTTGTCCACCGTAACGGGCGCATATTCGGGAGGAGCGAACACCGCCGCCACTTCCGCCGGAATTCTGCCGTCCCGGATGGCTTCACCGGCCAGCTTGTGCGTTCTGCACGCATAATCGTCCTGCTGTTCCCGCGTGACTCCCCATTCCTGCACCATGAGTTCCGTGTGCTCCCCCATGGTCAAGCCGGTGTAGGCTTCCTGCAGGGCCAAAGGCTGGGGAAGAAAATGCATGAACGGAACCTTGCCGATGACCATGAGCTGCTCCTCGGGCGTCCGCTTGGTCTGAGACTCGAACAGCGCCTTGCGCACCGGATCCGAGACCATGATGGGCACGTCGCTCATGCTTTCGGCGCCGCCCGCAATAGCCACATCCGCCTGGCCGGTGGCAATGCTCATGGCCGCATGGGCCGTCGTCAGAATACTCGTGGCGCAGGCGAGCTGCATGTGATAGCAATGCACGTCCTTGGGCAACCCGATGCCCAACGCCACCTGCCTGGCCACATTGGTAATGTCGGGTTGGCCGAGGACGACCCCCCTGGCCACCTCGTCGATCTCCTGCACGGGAATTTCGGTGCGATTCAGCAGCGCATTCACCGCCGCCTTGCCCAAATCCACCGCGGTCATCTCTCGAAAGTCCGTACCCAATCGTACAAACGGAGTCCGGCACCCTTCGATAATCGCCACTCTCCTTAGAGCCATTGTCCTTCCTCCTGTGTTGAACCCATGAAACCCACTTCCACCGTGGACGCACCGGCGCTTCGCGCGCACCCTCCCACGACGGAAACCCGACAGTCTTCGGATAAACAGAATTGCCTGCGACCCGCTGAAAAGCCGCTGATAGGTTTCATGAACCTATATTCCGCTTTGCGCTTCGCTGTCAAGGAAACCTCTATCAGCCTGTTGATAAACACTATTGCGGGCAGGCCGGTCAAAAACGATGAGATGCAAGGCGGGCGAATCCTGAGGAATGAGGCGTACAACCAGTACGCCGCAATGACGAAGGATAAAGCCCAACGACGCAGATCGCGTTTTTCAACGGCCTGATAGGATCCTCCGGAACCGGAAATTCTTGAGAACCGCATCCATCTTTGGGAGATGGATCTGTTTATCAAGGGGCTGAACGGACTGATAGATAACTAATCCCATAGCATAAACAGCGGCATACCCGTCTTTCTAAACTGCAGGCGCGTACCGGGGCCGGATTTATACAATCGATATACACTGCTTGAATCCGGAGTGTCCATGGGGCGAAGTCGAATGTACAGGAGCCCGTGAGATGACTTCAGGACATAGCGTTATCGGCCGCTTCAGGGCGACACTTCGGGCGTCTGTTTCACGGTACGGCCCATCTGGCGCCGGATGCGGCGAATGTCTTCCGCTTCGGGAGGAAACGGATAATTGCGGATATGGGGACCCGGCCGGGAATTGGCGTAGGGACGGTTACAGGCCACCCGCCCGTCATACCCTTCGCAGCCGCTGGTCTGAAATGGCGCGCCGGAATCGATGATCCCGTCCAAAGTGGCCGGTTCCAGGCTGAAGTCCTCGATGCGCCCTTGGGCGTCATAGGTCATGGCCTCGGCCCGGCAAACACCCTGGTCGATGAGGTGGCGGGCCAGTTGGATGCGGCGGTACTGGGCCATGGGCGGCTGGGGATGCTCCGCCATGGCGGATTGAGCTTCGGGGAAAAAAGAAAACAGGTGGGTGCGTCCTCCCAGGTCCCGGGCCCGTTGAATGGCGGCGCACATCTCCTGTTCGGTTTCCCCCATACCTACCATGAAGTGGGGGCCGATACGACCGTCGCCCCAGATCTCGGCGGCGGCCGTCAGGCAATCCCAGTAGGATTCCCACCGGTGGGGACCGCCCACGCCGCCGCCGCGATACCGGTCGAACAGGGCCGGCGTGGCCAGATCAATGGCCACCCCGATGCGATCGGCGCCGGCGGCCTTGAAGTCGCACAGATCGTTCCGTGTGACCACGGTGGGCGCCACCAGGAGGGACACCGGCGCGTCGAGGGCGGCGCGGAGGCGGGCGCAGAGGGCTCGCGTATCCCGGACGGCCCGCTTGTGGGTGATCATGGAGATGCAGATCCGATGGACGCCCCTTTGGCGTTCCCGGATGGCGGCGGTGATGTCGCTGACTGTGTAAGTGGGCCAGGAAACGCGGATGAAGCTTTTCGCATCGTAATACCCCGGCCGTCCGGCGGAAAGCCCGCAATACGCACAGCGGGCGATACAGCCGGTCCTGTAGGTCAGGAGCAGATTGATGCAGTAGAGCTTGGCGTTACGGTAAAACAGTCCCGGTTTGAACCCGAGGGTCATGGCCGCCGCCAGACTCGTTCGGACCACTTCCGGGCTCTCGAGTTCGGCCGGGTCCCCGGTAAGGCTGCGGGGGCCTTTGGGTGCGCATTGGTTCGACATGACGTGGCGATCCTTCTTCCGGTCAGGTGTCCGTAAGCCAGCCCTCGGACGGCCAACGGGACGGCGCCGAACAACAGGTGCGTTGATACGCGATGTGCAACCCCCGCTTCCGGGCATGCAGGACGGCTTCCTCCGACGGCAGCGCCATACGGTCCACTCCGGCGTCGATGGCCAGTATCTCCAGGCGCGTATCACCCCGCCGGCGGGCGCAGCCCAGGCTGACGGATGCGGACGGGAGACGCTCGCGGGTTTCGGCGATGATCTCCGCCACGGCCTCCGCGGCCGGCGGAACCGCCTGGGCCGCCGGGGCGCCGGCAAGCTTCATAAGGCCGACGATGACCACCTGCCGCACCCGAAATTCGCTGATCATGGCGACGGCCCGCCTTTCTCCGAGTATACGGCCGAAATCGATGCCGCATACGATGTGCGGCGTCACAGGCAGGTCCGCTTTCTCCAAAGCCGCCATGGCCTCCATGATGCGCGAGGCGCCGTTGTCCAGATGACAGATGCGCCGGAGGGTGTCGTCGCTGCCTACCACGTCGATGAGGGCCTGGTCCACTCCGGCGTCTTTAAGCGCCCGGGCGTGGTCCTCGGTTACGAGACCGCTGTGTACGGAAATGTACAGGTCGGTGCGGGTCTTGATTCGTGCGATGGTTTCGTAGAAGCGTTCCCAGGGAAGTCGGCCCGCCGAATCACATCCGCCGCTGAGCAGAACACCGTGGTATCCCTCCCGATGCAGTCGGAGGCAGCGATCCAACAGGTCCCTGGGAGTGTCTCCCGAAGGCATGGTGGACAACAGGTTTCCCCGACAGTGTTCACACATCAGGGTGCATCGCCTGCCGGTGATGGACAGGGCCGCATAGCGCCCCCGCTGCCCGCCGCTGTCGAACATGCCCGGCAGGTAAAACGTAATCCGGCCCTCCGGGTTGACTCGGCCGGCGGCGCCCTCGCCGTTCAGGCATTCAAGGTTCGTCTTCATAGTACGACCGGTATGCGATCCAGCAGGAGCGAACGATATCGTTTAATTCCGCCCAACGGGTTTCCAGGATGCGACGCTTCCGGTGTGCGCGCGCAAGGGTGTCGGCAAACAGATCGCGCCATTCCGTTTCGTAATGCATCAACAGGGACACATTATCTTCCATCGCGGCCCGGGCGGCCCATCGGCCCGCCATGCGACCGCAGAGCACCGCCTGGGGCACGCCGGCGCCGGTAATGGAATGGCATTGGCCCGCGGCGTCACCCGCCAGCAGGATGTTGCCGGCGGTCACGGGCCGCAAAGATTCCGCGGGGATCCACCCGAAATGCCTTTGCATGGGCTCGGCTTTGATTTTTCCCAAATCCGCCAGCCGGCCCACAAAGCTCCGGAGTGTTTTGGCCAGCGGCGGGGATGCCTCCCCCGTTTTGCACATACCCAGCCCCACATTGGCGTCTGGACCGCGGGGAAAGAGCCAGCCGTAGGCCCCCAAAAACGCCGGATCGAAAAAAACCTCGGTAAACGCCAGCGGGCGGCATAAGGGAACCCGCACCTGCACCGCGGGAATGAGATGGCGGTTCACCGAACGGATCCACCGGCCCACGGTGGAGCGAGGTCCATCCGCTCCGACGATGACGCGGGTACGGACCGTAACGGGAGAATTCGGGGTGCGTTGCAGCACGATCCTGCCGGGCTGGTTCGCCACCGCCCGGAAACCGGTGCGAACATCGGCGCCGGCGGATGCGGCCGCCTCGAGCAGGGCTTGGTCGAAGCGATCCCGGGCGATGATGTAGCCGGGAGCCTTGGTTTCCGTAACCTCGCCGTCCGGAAGAAACGTGCGCATGCCCTGCACCGACTGAACGATGAAGTCGGCCTTGCAGGGGATTTCCCTCACCAGAAGCGCCGGGATATGTTCCGCACAGCGCACCGGCGCGCCTGGAACGGGTTTTCGATCCACCACCAGCACCCGGGCGCCTTCGGATACGGCGGCCAGGGCCGCCGAACTCCCCGCCGGACCGGCGCCCACCACTACAATATCATACGCCTCGGGAAAACGCGTCATTGCTTCGCCCGGATTATTCACCCGGCCTGCTGCAACTCGGGTTCCCCGCCGCAGACCTTCAGCACCGTTTCCAGCAACTCCACATTCACCTCGGTCTGCCGATCGAACCGTCCCGCATAGGCTTCCCGGGCCTGGTCCAGTTCATAGCAGGTGGTGCAGTCGATATCCAGGAGAATGCCGGGAACGCCGACCCGGACGAAGTCGTCCACGTGCTTGGTAAAGAAAGGGCGGCAGCAGCAGCCGATGAAGGCCCGGTGGCCTTCCGCTTTGATCCTCGTTAGTTCCCGGATGAGATCCTCAAAGCTGGTAATGCAAAGCGTTTTCAAATGCCGTTGTCGTCCCAGCGTCCAGGCGTCGCCGACGGTGCACTCCCCGCAGGCCCGGCACCCTTTGGCGTACCGGAGATCGCACTCGATTCGTTTCGAACAGTATGGCAGGAGAAGCACTGAGGGTTTCTGTCGAACGATCTCGGCAAAGGATCCATGGGTGACGGAAATCTGATTGCACTGCGCCAGGGGGATGCCGAAACGGGCGATTTCCATCTTGGCCAGGATCTGGTCCAGGGGCTTGAGAAAATCCTCGGCAACCATGCCGGGAACATGAATGGCGCCTTCACCAAAAAAGCGGCGTATCGCCTCGTGAATCCTCGGCCCGTCGAGGATCATACCGCGAAGCCGGGCCTCCATATCGTACAGAGCCCGGGAGGGAAACGACAGGAAATCACCCGTGATCAGAATATCCTTGATACGCCGGGTAAGGGCATTCACCACCACGGTAAAGCGCACCAGGCCGGCATCGCTCTTATACGCCGCCTGCAAGACTTCGCGCTGTCGGAAACGGGGCCGGACCGCTTCGACCCATTCGTCGGACTCGAAATACGACAGCTTTTCCTCGAACAGGGCCTGTTCTTCCGCCGTAAGTCCTCCGGGGATCAGTCGGATACCCAAGTGCTGTTCGAAACCGGTCCGTACCGCCGCCTTGATGGTCTCCAACGCAGGCGTTTGACCCAGCTCCCATTTCAAACAGGTAACCCGCTCCCGAACCGAGTCGATCTCCTTGGCCTTCAATTTCTCCACCGGGATACGGAGGCTCTGGAGCATGGTGTCCACATCGAAATCCACCAGCATGGTCCCTTGGAACAGGAACGCGTCGCCCGATTCGGTGCCGCCTGTCCCGGAAATTTTCCGGCCGTTGATTTCGATATCGTTGCGGGGACGAAACGTAGACTGCAACCCCATCCCGGTCAAAGCACGGATTACGGGATCACATAATTGCTTGAAAAGCCCCTGGTCCGGAATGCGCACGTTGAAAAAGGTCTTGTCGCAAATGACCTCCCATCCCAACTGGCTTTCGTCGAAAAAGACGGCTCCGCCGCCGGTGATGCGGCGATTGATCTCGATGCCCTGCCGACGGCAATAGTCCGTTCGGATTTCCTCGGCCACCGACTGGTGAAAACCCACCAGCACACAGCGGGGCGAAAACTGCAGAAAACGGATGGTATTGGGGATTTGGCCGCGACCCTTGAGTTCCACAAGGGTTTCGTCCAGCGCCATATTGGCGGCGGCGCACATGGGAGGGGTATCCAGCAGTCGCCAGGATTGCATCAAAGATCGCTCCGGAGGGAGGTTCGGTATATCGGGCGGCGGTCGTCGCGAAAGTCGGACCGAACCCGTCCCGAACGGGCGACCGGCCATCCCGACACCATCAATCCTCATCCTTATTCAACGCCCGTTGAACGAGTTGGGTCAGATCCAATACCTCCAAGGGTACCTTGTTGCGTCGGACATAGGTCATCATGGTGCGCACGCACTGCTGGCACCCGGTGATGACGGCCTGGGCGCCGGTGGAAAGAATCTCGTCGATTTTCAGGCGGGCGATGTCCGCCGAAAGCTCCTTGGCGAGCATTTCCAGATTCCCTCCCCCGCCGCAGCACAG
>CAYOVG010000240.1:0-11148 GCA_964407285.1 uncultured Syntrophobacteraceae bacterium | reverse complement strand
GTTCCTTACGATGGAGGACGAGTCCCCGCTTTTGGCATCGGCCGTGTAGACGCCGCTGCTGTCCGGTTTGAAGCACAGGTTGTTCCCATCGCTTGCCTTCAGGAAAAGGTTCCCGACGGCATCTGAAGTGATGGAGAGATTGAAGCTATGGGTCCATCCTCTCCCGAACGGACCACTGCTGAGGCTCAGGCTGTTGTAGGAAAGGGTAAGGGGACCTGCCTGTTGGGAGTGGAAGAGATTGCCGCTCTTGAGGTTTGCCGATGAACCCACCTCTGCTATGTTACAGACTTCGGTATTGAAGATGGGGTACTCGAAATTGGACTCGTCCCAATCGACGGCATCCGAAGGAGCCGAACTGCCGTAGTCATCGGTTGAGGCAAGGAGTTTGGAAGGATCGCTGCAGTACCAGTACCAGGTATACCACTGAGGGTCATTGCCTCCCTCCGGGTCCATGCGATTCTGATACCCGCATATCGACGGGTCTGCTCCGCACAGTCCACACCACCCACCATCTCGCCACCACCCGCCCGTGGCGCCCGCAATGGCTGCATTCTCCGCCTCCTCGTCGTTGGCGTACATGCCCCCATCAAAGGTATACACATTGATGCCGTTATAGAGGCTATAGCCAAAGCTGGGTCCCCTCACGCCGGGAGCCAACTCATAGGCTGAAAAGGCGGGGCTAATGGTGAAGATGTCCAGAAATACCGTAAGCAACACCGCCAGAAGAGATCTTTCGATGCCGAAGGATTTCACTTATACTCCTCTTTTCTTGCTATGGGAGGGACTTCACGGTTCCTTGTACGATATCCGCCAATAAGGGCCCGTTGCACTCTATTCCTCCACAATTGCAGAGAGTCGAGGTCGCTCACTCGTTTTCCGTGCCGACCGTCATGGAGGTGCGATTGCCCTTGGCGTCGTACTGGTAGTTAATCCCGTAGGTGATGGCGGCGCCCGAGTAGTTGTAGACGGACGAGAGCCTGCCCAGTGCGTCGTAGATGTAGTAGAGCCCCGCGACGGGATGGTTGCCGTAGTCGTTGGGGTCGGTGCGCAGCGTGCACTCGATGAGGTTGTTCGCCCCGTCCCCGTCGGGGTCGTCGTTGGGACCGTGGAGGGAAAGGGTTCCGAAGTGCTCGATCTCCCACTCGTCGGACAGCCCGTCGTAGTCGGCGTACACGGTGGCGAGACTGCCCCCCGTGCGGACCTCGAATCCGGGGCCGAAGGTGAAGCGGTCGGCAACCAGTGTGACTCTGACTCCCGAATCGACCACACAGGCCCCCTGAGCGATAATGCCGCCGTGCTCGGTCGTGTACACCCCGGTTGCAAGCGACCCCGACAGGTAGCGGTCTGCCGCCGCGGCCTCTTCGACGTGCCCCGAAACCGTGCCGAGCGCCGCGATAGCCAACAGGAAAACCATGTGCAAAGACACGGATCTTCTCATCATTGCTCCTCCACACGCCGTGTGATCCATGGATGCGTCCTTTGTTCGGTTGCGTCCGGTCCGAAGTCGCGCATCGAGCGACCCACCCATGCACCGGCGGCATTTCCCGCTTAATGTGGCCCTCTACTCCTTTACCTTCTTCTCCAGCGCTTCCAGTCTTGCCCGCAATTGATCGTTTTCAGCTTCCAGACTGTCACTCTTGGCTCTTAAGTTGTCACTCTCGGTTTTGAGCTGCTTTACGGCTTCGACGAGGGGACCCACCAGACTCGTAATGTAGACGGACTTGTAGCCCTCGGAGTCCGTTGTTACGGCTTCGGGGAAGACGTTCTCGACATCCTGGGCGACGACTCCCATCTGTGCGGTTTCCCCGCGAGTCTTGTCTTTCCAGTTGAAACTCACACCCTGGAGATGCGCCAGGCGATCCAGAGCATCCGAAATGGGCTGTACATTCTCCTTCAGGCGAATGTCGGAACTGACGCTTACATTGGTGGCCCTCACATAGCCGCTTACGTCCAGAGTGTATTGGGGAGAGGTTGTTCCTATCCCTAAGTAACCATTGGACATCAAAGTCATTCTATTACCCCAAGCACCGTTATGGGCCGTAAGGAAATTCATGCGGGCATCCACGCTCCCGGCAGAGTTGTCTGTGATCACTGAATTTATCTCTGCGCCATTGACAAGGTTTCCCCCACTATCTTTAAACATGAATCCATAGGCTCCAATGAAGTCTCCAATATTAGCCGATCCTCCATTTCGTGTACGTAGGAAGTAGATCTTTCCTCCATCGCCATTTGTATTATTATCTTGCTTGAGGCGTATTCCATTCCATGAGGTAGCAACATTAACCTCAAGCTTTGCAGCAGGGGTTGTCGTTCCGATTCCTATATTTCCGCCATCCTTAATACTGAGCACAGGACTTGAGCTATCTGTAATACTTACGAAATCTGCCGTTCCCGTACCGTCGATCTTCAACAAAGGGGCATTCATAAATGAACCCTGCAGATTTAGAAGAGCAACCGATGGTTCATTTGCACGAAGGTAAGATGTGGGAGAAACACTAACTTCCAGACGTGCCTGAGGCGTTATTGTCCCAATACCTACATTACCGTTTCCATCGACACTCAAACCAGTAGTAGTATCTCCATATGCCGGCACCGCCACGAGGCAGCATGGCAAAAGGACTACGATTAAGTTTTTTCCGAACTTTGAGTTTCTCATTGATTTTCCTCATTGAGCTAATAGATTAAAATCGCAATAACTACATATTTCATTCTAGTGTTGCTATTAGAATCATAAAATGCATTATATTACTCAGCAATGACCTGAAATAGAACCGGTAGTTGCTATTTTAGCTTGCACTTATGAATTACTTTGCATTAAATGTAAAGGCTTTTTTGAGTAACCGAAGGATTTTTTGCGCGAAATACCACTACAGTGCCTATAATGCAGAGGAAGTATTGAATCGATGCTCCTGGCACTGAAGGAATACTACTCGGTTGCAGGGATTTGGGGAAGTGGGCGGAAAGGCTCGAAGGCCGTGGCTGCTTCGTTCCAACGGATTCCTGCAGACTCTCTGTAAGAGAAGGTTTCCGGAGCTATTGTTCGTATCGCAATCGCAGAGCCAAATTGCCAAATCGACAATATGGGCTTTGTGCGGTTACGGCATTCGACTGTTACCTTATTGCGCTCTGACAGACCAGTTGCAGATGGATGGAAGTCGTAGCCGTGCAAAGCGCGGCTCGCAAAGTCGGCATCTCAATTCCTCATCAGGGAAACATTCGCGAGGGGGTATTTGCAGGATAGAGAGTCGAGCAGCACACTGAAACTTGGATGTGCGCCCTTCTTAGAGCCAAAGGTATGCCGTGAACGCGTGGAATCCAGACTTTTCCAACGCGGTGTCGGCTGCGGTCTGTTGCGTTTTGACAGCCCAGTCGCGGCCGGCGCCGCACAAAGGTCCGGATTTCAACCGTTCACGGCATACAAGGGTGGGCAAAGGCCGTGCACCAGCGTTATGGAAACCGTGCAAGCAGCCAACCCTATCATGGGGACAACGCCTCACCGAGGGAAATCGGATGCCGGAGGTCACAAGTCGGATAACCTCCATTCGGGTCTCCCACGTCATCCGATTTTCGGCCTCACTGTTTCGTTGGCAAAAGCGAAGCGTTGCCCACCTGCCGGACGGAAGTCGGAGGTCGGAAGAAAGCGCTCCAATCCGGTCTCCGACCACCGATCTTCCTGTTGTAGTGGGCGCGCATCGCTTCTGTACATCCTACGGGTGCGCATGGTCCGCGAAAGAGAATCAAAGGATGATCGAAGCCTTGATGATTTTTGTGCGGTCGCGGCCGGAAGCCGTAGCCGCGCAAGAATGCCGTTGTCGGACGGTTGCGTGGTTGCCGTCCAAGCAAGCGGCAAGAAGTCCTTTGCGCTCTTGTCGCCGCAGAATAAGTAGCAAGCAGCCTTCAGGAAAGTGACAGCAGCTTTCCCCGACCCATTAGAGCACCAGCGGCCGCGAGGTTATCGTCTCAGCGGCCGCGTAGTCATCGTCTCGGTGGCCGCGCGCCCGTCATCCCGAGCACCGGCGAACTTCTCGATCGGCGCACCTCTCACTTTCGGGCTATACGACCACCGTGCGCCTGATCACACGCACCACGTCGTCGGGATCATCCAGTATCGTGAAAAGATCCAGATCGTCCTTGTGGATGTACTTCCTGGGCAGGAGAGTGTTGCGTATCCAGTCCGCCAGTCCGTTCCAGTAACTGCTCCCCACCAGGATCACGGGAAACGGCCTGATGCGGTTGGTTTGGATGAGCGTCACGGCTTCGAAGATTTCATCGAGGGTGCCCAGTCCTCCCGGCATTCCGATGTAGGCCTGAGCGTACTTGATGAACATCACCTTTCTGACGAAGAAGTACTTGAAGTCACACTGAATGTTTGCAAACTGGTTCGGCGCCTGCTCCAGGGGCAGGCGGATATTGAGCCCGATGGATTTGGCGCCCCCTTCGCTCGCTCCCTTGTTCCCGGCCTCCATGATTCCGGGGCCGCCCCCGGTGATGATGTTGAATCCGCACTGAGCAAGCTTCTTCGCTATCACGACCGTCTTCTCGTAACTCTCGTCTCCGGCTTTGGTTCGCGCCGAACCGAAAATGGAAACCGCCGGGTTTATGTCGGCAAGGCTTTCGAACCCGTCCACGAATTCGGCCAGGATCTTGAAAAGCCTCCAGGAATCTTTCATAGTGATTGCATCGATGAGATACTGTCGCTCTGCCATTGGTTCGCCTTTTCAATCGACTCTTTCATCCACCATTCTTGCAGGGATTTCACGCTAAGAGTGCTTATAATAAAGAGAATTCGTCGGGAAGGCAAGGAAGATGAATAAAGGAGGACGGTCCCGGCAGTGGAGCGGGAGGTTTTCACCGTCACGGAAAAATGAAGGAGGTGTGGGAGATTTATCGCTCAAAGAGATTGAATGACACGGGGAAATACGCTATGAAGCCTTTGCGTGAAGAAGATGACCATATGGGACTCATCGTGACTGTTTATGGGCCCTCCTGTGGATGGAATTACTTGATGTTTCACTGTTCATTGCGTGATGGAGGCCGTTTGCAATGGAAATCCAACAATTTGTCAAAGCTGCACTGAAAAACGTCTCCAGGAAGATGGCTGACGGGACCCTGGATAAAAACGAGGAAGGCTACAGCGACCCGGAAGAGATGCTATTGGATTGGATCTGGATAGAACTCAAGGAGGAATCTCCCGATAAGGACGCGGTCATCAATATGGACCTCGACGACTTGTATGAAGTCATAGAGAGTTCCGCCCAGATGTACGAGGACTACCATATTATTCTGGAATCTATCAATGCCGGAAGAGCGTAAGTGGAACTCGAGCGCACCGAATACTCGAGTTACTTGAAAGCGCCCGAAAGGGCGCTTTTCTCGTTTCTCGCCTACCTTCTCCCCTGCCCTCCCATTCCATCTTCCGCTCTCCCGGCTTGGGCCGGCTCCGTCTTCCGGGACTCTCCGCCTACTTGATGAACGAACAGCAGTAATCCGAAAGGCTTTTGACCTTCAGGCTGAAAACGGACCGGGCCGGCGCTTCGAACGATTCCCCCGCTCTTATCGTTTTCCACTCGCTTGCTCCCGGCAACAGGACGTCCATTTCGCCCGCCAGGATTTCCATGATTTCCTTATCGCCCGTGTTGAATTCGTATTCGCCCGGGAGCATGACGCCCAATGTTTTCCTGGAACCATCAGGAAAGACGATGGTCCGGCTTGTCACCTTGCCTTCGAAATAGACGTTGGCTTTCTTGATTACCGTTACATTCTCGAATTCAGACATGCTCGATTCCTTTCGCTCCGTTACTATCTTGTTTTTAAAGCCATTAAGACTACGCGGGTGGACATGGCTCGACCGCGCTCACCGGGCCGCTCGATGGTCATGGTATCTTCCGCCGTGAGCAGAGCGCCGGGGCGGTCAAAACGGAAAGAGCGCGAACAGCGCCCCTTCCCTCCCCGCCGTTTCAACAGCTCAATAGCATATTCCTTGGTTGGAGTACATATTTGCTTGACACCATCTATCGTAACCTGTATGCGTTCTTAATATTTTCATAGGGGCTCCGGGGTCGCGGCATTCAGGCCGACAGGCGTTGCGAACGGCGAGTTCGGATCTATCCCGTCCGATGCCCTTGCAGGTTTAAGTGAAATCCGCTATCTATATCGTGGGTGAGTTCGCTTCGGATACGCTTCGAGGCCTTGCTCGCCGCGGAAGATATCATGACCATCGAGCGGCAATGCCCGGCAGTCTAAAGCAATAGTTTAACAATATCAATCAGAAGCGCATCTTCACGGTTTTCGTCGTGATGTTCGCTGCCTTTTTCGGTTCCAGGATTGAGAAGCATGGCGCTCTTTCACCGTTGTAGGATTGTTCTGCCCATTCTGCTGGCCTCCTCCGTTATGCTGTCCGGATGCACGAAAGTGGGGCCCGATTACGTCCGGCCCAAGACGGCCCTTCTTACCAACTGGCTGGAAATCGAGGATGAGCGAGTCAAGAACGAGCCCGTCCATTACCGTGCATGGTGGGAAGTATTCAACGACCCGGTTCTGAATCGAATCATCGACCTCGCGTATCGCGGGAACCTGCCCCTCAGGATGGCCGGAGTCCGCGTGCTTCAAGCCCGCGCCCAGGTGGGGATCGCCGTCGGCAACCTCTATCCCCAGACGCAGCAGGTGGAAGGTTCGTTGACATACAACAGGGCGAGCGAACAAGGGGTCCAGGGAGCGAGCAGCCAGGCGGCAGCGGCGGCCGCCGGCGGAGGGGGCGGAGGCGGAGGATTCGACTACTGGCAGGATCAGATCGGTCTCCGGATCGCCTGGGAAATCGACTTCTGGGGCAGGTTCAGACGCGCGGTCGAATCGGCCGACGCGAACCTGATGGCTACTATCGCCGACTATGACAGTGTACTCGTCAGTCTTACGGCGGACGCAGCTTCCTACTATGTCCAGATACGCACGCTCCAAAAACGGCTCGCCATAGCCCGTGACAATGTCAATCTGCAACAGGAGAGTTTTCAGATCGCGGAATCCCGGTTTCTGGGCGGAATCGCGACGGAGCGGGATGTTGAACAGGCGAGAGCGCTTTTGTACAATACCATGGCGACCATTTCGGTCCTGGAGACTCAGTTGAGACAGGCCCAGTACGCGCTCAGTCTGCTTCTGGGACTTCCTCCCGACACTCTGGCGAACATACTGGATGCAGACGGGGGCATTCCGGCCCCTCCGCCTCAAGTGGCCTTGGGAATTCCCGCCGACCTGCTGCGGCGGCGTCCGGACATACGCCGCGCCGAACTGCAGGCCGTCGCCCAAAGCGCCCAAATCGGCGTCGCGAAGGCGGACCTTCTGCCCGCTTTCGCCATTACCGGGTCGTTCGGCTTTCAGTCCTCCACTCTCGGCAGTTCGAACCTGCTGGACATAGTGAGCTGGGGTTCGCGTTTTGGAAGCGTCGGACCGGCGTTTCAGTGGGATATCCTCAACTACGGCAGGATCACCAATAACGTCCGGTTGCAGGACGCGCAGTTCCAGGAGCTTCTCATCGCGTATCAAAACGCCGTGCTGACGGCCCAGCGGGAAGTGGAGGATTCCCTGGTCGGTTACCTCAAAGCCCAGGAAAACGCCGAGTTGCTGGCTCAAAGCACGGCCGCCGCAATGCGTTCCCTGGAGATCGCGATGGTCCAGTACCAGCAGGGAATTACCGATTTCACCACGGTCATCTCCGCTCAGCAGGCGCTTCTGACGGCGCAGGACAGTTTCGCGTCCGCATTGGGCAATATCTCCGGCTACCTGGTGGGCGTATACCGCGCTCTCGGCGGCGGGTGGCAGATCAGGGAAGGAGACGACTTCGTGCCGCCCGAGATCAAGGAGGTGATGGCGAGGCGAACCAACTGGGGGGATTTGCTCTCCCCGCAGGTCGTCGTTCAGCCCGTGACCGGGCCCGAGTGTACGATCCGCAAGCCCGACTGGTAGCGGAGCCGCGCGTTGCGGGTTACGAGCTTAGGGTTGCGGGTTGCGAGTTGCGGGTTACGCAGTTCAAATCATACGACAGGCACCACAGGAAAATGGCGATGCATTTCGTAGCAGCGGGATTATCCGGCCGTAACCCGGTCGGAAAAATGGGGAGGCTGCTTTGCGCGGGCATCATGCTCGCACTCCTTGCAGCATGCGGACAGGAGCAGAACTCCGCTCCAACGGCTTCTTCCTCACCCCCGCCAAAGGTGACGGTAAGCCGGCCGGTCAGGCAAAACGTCACCGATTACCTGGAGCTTACGGGAAACATCCGGGCGGTCAATACCGTTCAACTGGTGGCCCGTGTCGGGGGATACCTGGAGAAGGTGTTCTTCCGGGATGGGGACATCGTGAAGAAGGGGCAGTTGCTGTTCCAGATTCAGCAGAATACGTATGAGGCCAGGCTCCAGCAGGCCGAGGGAAATGTCCAGACCCAGAAGGCGCTCCTCCAGCACGCACGGACCGAACTCGAGCGCTACACCGGCCTGTACAACCGGAAGGCCGCTCCGCAAACCGAGGTGGAGAACTGGCGCTACCAGCGGGATTCGGCGCAGGCGGCCCTGATGGTCGCGGAAGCGCAACGCGACCTGGCTAAGCTTGACCTGGAATACACCACGGTCCACGCCCCGTTCACCGGCCGGATCGACCGCAGACTGGTGGACCCCGGCAACGTCGTGGGCGTCGGCGCGAATACTCCTATCGCACAGGTGACGCAGATAGATCCTCTCTACGCCTATTTCAACGTCAGCGAAACGGACATCGCCCCCCTGGTCCCCCTGCTCGCCAGGACCGTCGATGCAACGGGAAAGGACGGAACCGACAAGTACCCGGTTTTCATGGGACTCACCAACGAGGAAGGGTATCCTCACGCGGGAAGCCTTGACTTTGCCGCCACCACGGTCGCCTCGGACACCGGCACCCTGTTGATGCGCGGCGTATTCCCGAATCCGGACGGGAAAATGCTTCCGGGGCAGTATGCCCGCATCCTGCTGCCGGTCGGGAAAGAAAGGCCGGCCATCCTGGTTCCGAAGGTGGCGGTGGGGTTCGACCAGTTGGGAGCCTACGTGATGGTGGTAAACGACAGCAATGCCGTCGAACGCCGGAATGTGAAGACGGGCGCATCCAGGGATGCGATGTACGTTATCGAAAGCGGCCTCACGGGCGACGAGGATATCGTGGTCAAGGGCTTGTTGCGGGCTGCCCCCGGCCGTCAGGTGACGCCCGAGCGCGAAGAGCCGCAGCCACAGCAGCAACAACCGCAACAGCAGGAACAGCAACAACAAACGCAACGGCAACCGCGGGAACAGCAGCCTCAGCACCCCCAACAGTCGCAACAGCCTCAGCCGTCGCAACAGTCGCAGAAATCGACGAAAACCAACACCGGTACGCCCCCGAGGAACACCGGCCAAAGGTAGCTAAATGATCTCCCAGTTCTTCATCGATCGGCCCATTTTCGCAAACGTCATCGCACTGGTTACGATCATTATCGGCCTGGTGTGCCTCTACGCGCTTCCGGTGGCGCAGTATCCGGAAGTCGTGCCGCCGACCATCCAGGTGAGCGCCAGGTATCCGGGGGCCGGCGCCGAGGTGGTGGCCCGCACCATCGGGATACCCATCGAGCAGGCGGTGAACGGCGTCGAAAACTCCATTTACATGTCTTCCACCAGCAGCAGCGACGGTTCATACTCCCTGACGATCACTTTCAAAGTCGGAACCAACCTCAACACATCGATGGCGCTGGTCCAGAACATGGTGAACGGCGCGCTGTCGCAACTTCCGGGCGGCGCCACGCAGCAGGGGGTCACCGTCAGGAAGGTATCCCCCAATATTTTGCTGGTCATCAGTCTCTACTCCGAGGAAGACCGGTTCGACGACATCTTTCTCTCCAATTACGCGGTCATCAATCTGCAGTACCCCATCGGCCGGTTGCCGGGGATCGGGCAGGTGAGGGTTTTCGGCGCCGGCCCGTACAGCATGAGGGTCTGGCTCGATCCGAACAAGCTGGAAAGCTTCGGCCTCACGCCGAGCGACGTTCTGAACGCCATCCAGGGGCAAAACCTGCAGGTCGCATCAGGACAACTCGGGTCCCCGCCCGTGCCCGGGGACCAGCCCTTCCAATTCACCATCAACGCGCTCGGCCGGCTCTCCGAGGCCGGGCAGTTCGAAGACATCATCGTCAAGACGGTCGAGGGAGTGGCCCCGCGAATCGTACGGGTTCGAGACATAGCCAACGTGGAGTTGGGCCAGCAGAACTACAGCAACTTTGCGCGGGTCACCGGCCACCGATCCGCCCAGATCGTTATCTTCGCGCTGCCGGAGGCGAACGCGATCGAAGTCGCCGATAACGTCTACCGGGCCATCGAGAATATGAGCCGGCAGTTTCCCGAAGGCCTCAAGTACGCCATCCGGTTCGACACCACGACGTTCGTCCGGGAAGCCATTGCCGGCGTTTACGAGACGCTCATCATCGCGGGCATCCTGGTGCTCATCGTAATCCTCGTGTTCCTGCAGAACTTCAGGGCAATGCTGGTGCCGGCCACTACCGTTCCGGTAACCATCATCGGCGCATTCATCGCCATGGCGGTGCTCGGATTCACGGTCAACCTGATGACCCTGTTCGCGCTGATCCTTGCGATCGGGATCGTCGTGGACGACGCCATCATCATCGTGGAGAGCAGCGCCTATCACATCGAACAGGGATTACCCCCCAGGGAGGCGACCATCAAGGCGATGCGGGAACTGACCGGCCCGGTCATGGGCATCACCCTGGCCCTGGTGGCGGTCTTCCTGCCGGCGGCGTTCCTGCCCGGCATCACAGGCCGGATCTTCCGCCAGTTTGCGCTGGTCATCGCCGCCACAGCCATCATCAGCGCCATCAACGCGCTTACCTTGAAGCCGGTCCAGTGCGCTCTATGGTTGAAGCCTCGACCGGAAAAACGACCCAACGTCTTCTACCGGGCGTTCAATAGAATGTTCCAGGCCGTGACCGATTTCTACATGGTGATCGTCACGTGGATGGTGAGGCGGCCGTACCTGATGCTCCTCGTCTTCGCCGTGGTCATCGGCGTGGCGGCATGGGGTTTCCTGCGCCGGCCCACGGGCTTTCTCCCGACCGAAGACCAGGGCTACGCCGTTTTGCTGGCTCGCCTTCCG